>JAJTBP010000156.1 GCA_021286825.1 Marinilabiliales bacterium
ATTGGTTGCCTTCAACTGTCCGGGTATAGTAATAGAAACCATTCTTGAAGACCGGAACACTCTCGTCCTTCTCTTTGATCCTGGACTTCATCTCGGCAAACAGGTCAGCCTGCAACGGTTTCGTCCCGGCCATCATCTTGTCCAGATAACTGTTTTCCGCCTTGAGGTAGTCGACCACCTGACTGCTGTCGGGGCCTTTGCCAAAATAGTCATACATCCAATAATAGGGATCGGCGACCCGATCTCCGTGGATTTCGCGCCAATGTATTTTTTTCTCTGCTACGGGTGGTTTGATACGCATCATTTGTGCATTTGCTGAGGTGAAACAGATGAAAATTACTGTGATAATTAAGGAAGCTCTTTTCATTCGTTTGAATTGTTAATTTATTGGGGTGATCAAGGAAATTCCCTTCCTTCAAAAATAGGAGTTTCTGATGGGATTTCTCATCAGGAGCTTTTCATTTCATACGATGCAGAAGGGGCGCCTGTTTCAGGGTCTGGATTTTTAAAGGGGGATCGGCACCAGGAGGAATGGGTGAATTTCCCATGTCTCCTAAGGCTATTTTCTTTCTACCATCCCCTTGTCGGGCCAGGTGAGGTGGTGTTTTCCACTTCCCAGTCTCAGGCTGACGAGGCTTCCTTTTTCAGCGGTGAAGGCAATTCCGCCACCGACCGGAAGAACCGGTTTGCCCTCCTCCTGGAGAGACCCGGGTGACACCAGCTCCACTTGAAGGGTGGCATAACTGTTCTCGGGAACGGTACAATCCAGGACCATTTGTCCTTCTGCCAAACGCCAGGAGGAGATGATCTTTCCATACCGGGTTTCCAGGGTTGCCTCGGCATGGGTCAGTCCACCACCGGCATGGGGATTCAGAAAGAAATGGTGGTAACCTGGAGACTCCGGATCGGGCCGAATGCCGGCAACGTATCCGTACAACCAGTCGCCGATTGCACCATAGGCATAATGATTGAAGCTGTTCATTTTGGGATCTTGAAAGGTGCCGTCAGGTTTCTGTCCGTCCCAGCGTTCCCATATGGTGGTGGCTCCCTGGGTCACCGGATAGAGCCAGGAAGGATATTCCTTGTTGGTCAGCAGTTGGAAGGCCAGGTCAGCATAGCCGTAATCGGCAAGAGATTGGCAGAGCAGGGGTGTACCCACAAATCCGGTGGTCAGGTGATTCATCTTCCGCACATCTTCCGCCAGATGGTCTGCCGCTTTCTGCCTCTGTTCTTCTGGCAGCAGATGAAAGGCCAATGCCAGGCAATAGGCCGTCTGGGTGTTGGATACCAACCGGCCCGACGGTGCCAGGTATTCGTGACAAAATGAGGCTTTGACCTGTGCTGAGAGTTCCTTGTAAGACAGGGCATCCGATTCTTTCCCCAATAAGGCAGCGATCTGGGAGAGCAAGGCAGCGGAATGGGCATAGAAGGCGGTTGCCACGAGATCTTTTTCCGTTGTGGCTCCGGGATAGTCGGACTGAGTTGTGGCAAAGGCCAGCCAGTCGCCATATTGGGAATCTCCGCGCCACAGGTTTCCGGAGCCGGCGCGGCCATGCATGTATTCTACCCAGGCCTTCATGGCGGGATAGCCATCGGCCAGGATCTGCTTGTCACCGTATCGTTGGTAGAGCGTCCAGGGTACCATGACCACCACATCGCCCCAAGCCGCCGATCCGCCCCGGCCTGACCGAACATCCGGCACCACATCGGTGATTTTGCCATCCGGTAGCTGGTCGGCAGACACGTCGGCCAGCCATTTGGAAAAGAAGGTCTGTACATCGAAATTGAAGGCAGCCGTCGGGGCAAAGACCTGCGCATCACCCGTCCACCCAAGTCTTTCGTCTCTCTGCGGACAATCGGTCGGGACATCCAGGGAATTGCCCTTTTGACCCCACACAATGTTGTGCTGCAGCTGATTGATCAGGCTGTCTGAGCAGCTGAAATTGCCGGAAGGCACCATGTCAGAATGTATGACAATCCCCGTCAGGGTATTTAGGTCAGGAAGGCCTGGAAGACCCTCCACCATCACAAAACGGAAACCATGAAAGGTAAAATGGGGTTCAAAGACTTCTGTTTCCCCGCCTCGCAATCGGTATTCGTCGGTAGCCTTTGCTTTCCTCAGGTTCTCCGTATAGAAGTTGCCATTTTTGTCGAGCACCTCTGCAAAACTGAGGATGACCTTGTCCCCTCTGTTCCCTTTGACCCTGAGCCGGGTCCATCCCACCATGTTCTGGCCCATGTCAAACACCGTCTCACCCCGCGGTGTCCGGAGAATCTTCACCGGATGAATCTCCCCGACGGCTCTCACCGGTACGCTCCGTGAAGCAATCAGCACATGCAGGGGTTTGTCGAGCACAGTTACCGGTTGGAATCCAAGTGGTGACGTGGATGGCATCTGCCAGCCCGGCTGTTCAAGGGTCGCATCGTAGCTCTCCCCATTGTAGATGTCTGACGCGAGCAGTGGCCCGTCACCTCCCTGCCAGCTCTCATCTGTGGTGACCCGTTGCATGGTGCCATCCTGAAACCGCACTTCCAGTTGCGCCAGTAGTGCCAGTTGATCGCCAAAGTAGTTGCGTTGGATCTTACCTCCGATGTTTCCCCGGTACCATCCATCTCCCACCAGGGCCGTGAGGGCATTGTCTCCCTTTTTCACAAGAGGGGTCACATCATAGACCTGGTATTGCAGCCGCTTGTTGTAGCTGGTCCAGCCAGGCGTAAAGAGATCATTGCCCGCCTTTTGACCATTGATAAAAAATTGGTACAGGCCGAGAGAAGTCACATAGAGCCGTGCTGAAACAATGGTTTTTGTTGCCACGAACTCCCGTCTGAAGCATACCGGCCGGTGATCGTCTGGCTTTTTCGCCGAAACGGCAACAAACTTTCCCTTCCACTGGCCCGGGTCCATCAGACCGGTTTCCCACCAGGCCGACTCACTCCAGTCGGAAGCCTTGCCCTTGTCGTTCCAGACACGTACCTTCCATTCGTAACGGGTCGCCGGATCCAGCCTGTTCCCGGCATAGGCAATGTCGAAACTGATGTCGGAAGTCACCTTTCCGGTGCCCCATACTTTTTGCCTTCCTCCCTCTGGGAATTTCCTGAATACTTCGATCTCATAAGCCGACTGCACGAAGTTTTTTTCGGGGGATCGCGTCTGCCAGGAGAGTCGGGGTGCCAGCTCATCTACCCCCAACGGATGGGTTAGGTGTTCGCATGTCAGGACCGTTACGCGCAGGCCATTGGCGGAATAGAGCGCTGTCGGCAGAAGGAATAGCCATAACAGAAGGATTTTTTTGTACTTCATTGTCATTCAATTCGGATAAGTGTCTGATTCGAGTTGTGCCAAATCCTTGAGGAAGGAGCCAGGGAGTCATGCTGCCGGAGGAACCGATTTCATGATCCCAAATCTATTGGACGGATAGGGTGATCTCCTCTGCCGAAAGTCCTTCCGTGCTGACTTTCAGCTGGATATTTCCCGGACGGTTACCCGACGCAAGAATGACCAGTGCCTTGCCGTTGAAGAGTCTGACCTCATTGCCGCAGAAGGAGTCGAAAGATTGTGGATTGCCATTGCCAACACCCGCGATGCGACCATCGCCGGACAATGAAAGCTGCAAGCGGTTGTCGGCCAACGGACAGGCGTTCCCCTCCTTGTCAAGCGCCTCCAACAAGACATACGAAAGGTCTTGACCATTGGACATCAGGGCATTTCTGTCGGCGCTCAAACGAATGGTGGCCGGTGCTCCGGCTGTCCGAACCACGGCTTCTCCGATCCTCTTCCCCTCCTTGTAGGCTACGGCTTTCAGTTCGCCCGGAGCATAAGCCACCTCCTTCCAGATGAGCCTGAATCGTTCGGTGGGGTGAGCGGAATTGGGTTGTTTGCATTGTTTGCCCAGAGATTGGCCATTGAGGAAAAGTTCGGCGCAGTCTCCGTTGGTATAAACCACCACCGGTAGCTTTTGGACTTTTGATGGGTCCCAGTTCCAGTGGGGCAGGATGTGAACGGTGTTCTCTTCCGGTTTCCAATAGCTTTTGTAGAGATAGTAGCGATCTTTGGGGATACCGCACAGGTCAACAATGCCAAAGTAGGAGGATCGCGAGGCCTCTTGATCACCCATCCCATGGGCCTTCATCCAGTTGTTGTTGTAGGGAGTAGGCTCTCCGATGTAGTCGAAGCCGGTCCAGACGAACTCACCGGCGATGTACTCTTCGTCCTGCTGCCACATGAAATCCTCGTCCGGAAGATCCGCCCATTCGGGGCAGTTCAGGTCAAAGGAGCTTACCTGCTTAGCTTGGGAGAAATCGCTGCGTTTTTCGGGCAAAGGCAGTTCATAGTAACCCCTTGTGCTGACAGTCGATCCTGATTCGCTGATGATGACCGACTTGCCAGGTTCCATCTGGCGGGCAAGACGGTAGCGACGCATGTAGTTCCAGCTGTGGACGTCATAAAAATCAAAATGGCGCAGCAAGGCACTCTCAAGGTTGTCGCAGGCCATGGTGACCGGTCGTGTCGGATCGTATTTTTTCACATAATTGATCATGATCTGCATTTTGCGCAGTCCGTTGTTTCGGTTGGTCTGAACATCCCCCATTTCATTTCCGACGCTCCAGATGAAGACACAGGGGTGGTTCCGGTCACGACGAACGAAATTGCTCATATTTCGGGCGGCAAACTCATCGAAATCGGTATTTTCCAAAATATCCACCTTGGCATCGTATTTGTCGAATGCTTCATCGAAGACCAGCATCCCCATCTTGTCGCACAAATCATACAACTCGGGAGCTGCCATGTTGTGACTGGTACGGATGGCATTGCATCCCATGGATTTCATGATCTCGATTTGCCGTTCCATGGCCCTTGGATAAAAGGCTGCTCCCAGCGGACCCTGGTCGTGGTGGAGATTGACCCCTTTCAGTTGTACACGTTGGTCGTTGAGGTAAAGTCCGTTGTTTGGCGTGAACCGCAGAGAACGGATGCCGAATGGGGTCACCGTCTCATCCACCAGCGATCCCCCGTTAAAAATCCTTGTATGCAAGGTGTAGAGAACCGGGTGTTCGAGGTCCCAACGGGTGGGATCCGTTAGCCCAATCGTCTCCTCGATCTCTTTTGAGGAGGAAGGCGAGAGACTGAAATTCTTACCCGATCGTCCCACCTCCTGTCCTGCCGGATTCAGAATCACCTGTTCGAGGCGAATGTCGTCCACTTGAACGGTCGATTTGTTGTAGACCTTCGTCAGCATTCTCGTTTCAGCATAACGATTCTTCAAAACCGGAAGGGTAACCTGGGTGTCCCATATTCCCGCATGAATCGGATCGGTGAGGATCATTTGCACTTTTCGGTAGATTCCGGCACCGGGATACCAGCGGCTGTCATGCCGACGGGTATCGGCATGGATGGTGAGCAGGTTGGGCCCGTTGCTTTTTGCCAGAGCCGTAACATCCAGATAGAAAGAGTTGTAACCGTAATCCCATTTGCCAGCCAGCTTGCCATTGAGGTAGACCTCTGGTTGGGACTGGATGCCATCGAAGAGCAGGTAAATGGTCTTGCCTACCGAGGTAGCCGGCAAATTGAAGGCAAGCCGATACCATCCTTCCCCTCGCCAGGGTAGCTTGCCGGTGTCACCCTCTCCGTCCTGAACCGTCGGACCCGCAATGGCCCAGTCGTGGGGTAGGGAGACCGTTTGCCATCCGGAGTCATCAAACTTAGGTTGGATGGCACCCGGGAAGTTGCCTTTTGCAAATCGCCAACCCTCCTTGAGCAGAATGACCTCACGACCCTGAGCGGTGGCCATTTGAAAGAGAGTGAAGAGAAGAAGGAACAAAGATGTTTTGACTGTTTTCATTGGAATGGGTGTAATGGATGGGTCCAGCGAAGAACGTCCGGCTGAAGGAACTGGGCAGACAGCCGCGGCAATGTTCCGGGCTTATGGGGACCTGTTGGCTTCAAAACGGGAAGGGTTGTTCGTCTGGTACCAGCAAAGTTAAACATTTGAAGACAATGGGTTGGTCAGCTACGCGGAAATATCGGGTCTAGATTTCGGTTGGGATGAAATTTTGATTCCATCGTGCCAGCGATCAAGGGCGTTGACTGGCCGGATCCAGCTTCTGGTCCGGGAGTAAACCCAAACGGTGCTCCCTTCTCTGTTGCGGCCAAAGGCGCCATTTGCGATAACCGCTCGCTTTTCATAAATTTGAGTCTTTGATTCCGATTTCACTGCTGAAAATCCTCTGCATATCGTTTAATTGATGTACTTTCGTGGGTCTAAAGTTTATGTGATTTTCGACCGTTTATGTGGAAATATTTGACACGACTTTTGCTGCGCAACAGACCCTTTGTCTTGGGATTTATCCTGTTGCTGACGGCTTTCATGGGATGGAAGGGAACGGGTGTCAGCCTTTCCTATGACAATGCCAGCATTTTGCCGGCAGATGACAGTGCCATCGTTGATTACAAGGCCTTCAAGAAAAGGTTTGGAGAGGATGGCAGTGTGATCGTCATTGGCGTCGAAAACCCTGATATGTTCCGGCTTCGGGACTTCAACCTTTGGTATGACCTGACCCAGGATATGGGAAAACTCGAGGGAGTCGAGAATGTGATGTCAATTGCCAAAGCGGCGATGGTCCAGAAAAGTGACTCGCTGAAACAGTTTGTCTTTCGTCCGTTGGTAGCCTCCAAACCCTCTACCCAGGCAGAAGCAGACAGTTTGAAAACCAAGATTCATTCTTTGAGGTTTTACGAAGGACTGCTCTTCAACTCGAAGACAGATGTTTACATCCTGGCCATCACCCTGAAGAAGAATGTGCTGAACGATAAGGGCCGGTTGAAGATTACCGACAGCATTGTGGCCAGGGCACATCAGTATGCTGCCGATAGCGGAAAAGAGATCCACCTCTCCGGTTTGCCCTACATCCGGACTGTGATGGCCCGAACGGTGCAGCATGAACTCTTCATGTTCGTGATGTTGTCGATTCTGATTGCGGCGGCCATTCTCTTCCTCTTCTTCCGATCCTGGAAAGTTGTACTCAGTTCCCTGGTCGTGGTGGGCATCAGCATTGTCTTTACCTTGGGACTGATCGGACTCTTTGGTTTCAAAATCAGCATCCTCACAGGGGTGATCCCTTCCCTGATCGTGGTGATCGCCATCGAGAATTGTATCTACATCCTGAACAAATACCATTGGGAATACCGCAACCATGGCAACAAAATCCTGGCGCTCTCACGCGTCGTACGCAGGATTGGTTTTGCCTCCCTGATGGTCAATACAGCGACGGCCGCCGGATTTGCAGCATTTATTCTGGTATCCAATCAGTTGCTTCGGGAGTTTGGCATCATAGCTGCCATCAGCATCCTGATGGAATATGCGCTCTGCATCACCTTGCTTCCGGTGATCTTCAGCTACATGAACCCACCCAGTGAGAAGCATGTCAAACACCTTGACAACAATTTCTTCAACAGCATACTCGAAAAGATCCTTTTCCTGATCCAGTTCAAGAGAAAATGGATCTTCTCCGTAGCCGGAATGTTGCTGCTGGCAGGTATCATCGGTATGCTCAACATGCGTACTTCAGGCAAAGTCACAGACGATATCCATGCCGACAATCCACTCTACAAGGATCTGAAATTCTTTGAGAAACAGTTGGGCGGAGTGATGCCATTCGAGATATCCGTCGATACCAAAAAGAAGAAGGGGGTGATGCAGTATGGCACCCTGATGAAAATTGAGGCGATGCAGGAGGTGATCTCCCGAAACAAGGAGTTTTCCAAGCCCCTTTCGGTGGTCGAGTTCGTAAAGTTTGCCAAACAGGCCTATTTTAACGGCAATCCTGAGATGTACAGCGTCCCCAATTCCATGGAGAAAACCTTTGTACTCTCCTACTTTCCCAAGAAGGTAGAGGGGAAGCAACAATTGCTGAATTCGTTCGTCGACAGTACACAGCAGATTACACGGGTTAGCTTTCAGATGGCCGATGTGGGAACGAAGGAGATGAACCGACTGTTGGACAGCATTCGCCCGAAAGTAGACTCGATCTTTGGCCACAAGGATTTCGATGTCAAGATTACCGGCAACAGTGTGATCTATGCCAGGGGGACAGAGTTCCTGATCAAGCATTTGCTGATCAGTGTGTTGATTGCCATCGCCTTCATCTCGCTCCTG
>JAJTBP010000157.1 GCA_021286825.1 Marinilabiliales bacterium
GTTCCGGTAAAGGTCTCGCTGAATGAGTACATTGAATTGGCTAAATACTACAGTACCCAAAGAAGCAGTGTATTTATCAATGGTGTACTGGACCGAATCACCCGAGATTTTAAGGATCAAGGTAAAATCGTGAAAACAGGCAGAGGCTTGTTGGAGGGATGAAACATCTTCTAAAGCTGACAATAGTGCTGGTCTCAGCTATAATTTTGGCTTGTAACCAACCCGGCAGAAGAAATACACCAACCGGATCGACTTCCCCTATTGCAGAAAAAAAGGGAAAAGGGGAAATCAAATTTTTCGAAGAAATGCATAACTTTGGTCATGTAAAAGCAGGCGAAATACTCTCCTATTCCTTTAAATTTAAAAATATCGGAGAGGGAGCCATTCGATTGAATCATGCTGAGGTATCCTGCGACTGCCTTGAGGTTCGACTACCGGAAGGAGCGACGGCTAAAGACAGCATGGATTATTTGGAAGTCATCTTCCATACCGCGGGAGAATGGGGAAATACCATAAAAAGTATCAAGGTTACCGCAGACAATCAAACTTCCAAAGAGTTGATGATCGGGGCCTACATTGAGAATGAAAGTTTTGAAAACAAGTTAAACAATTAAAAATGAGCAATCTATTATCTATTTTTCTACAACAGCAACAACCTGGGATGTTGGGAATGTTTTTACCTCTCGTCCTGATCATCGTTGTTTTCTATTTTTTCATGATTCGTCCCCAGATGAAAAGGCAAAAGGAGACACAGAAGTTCCGGGATGCACTTCAAAAGGGTGACAAAGTGGTTACTTCAGGTGGAATTTATGGCAAGATCGATGAAATCAAGGATAACATCATCTATCTGGAAGTAGCACCGAATATCAAATTAAAAATTGATAAAAGTGTCGTGCTGAAAGATATGTCCGATGCCACGGCAACGAAATAATTAGGAAGGCCGGTTAACCCGGCTTTTTTTTTGTTCAATATTTGACAAAGAAGCAATAGCACCGTGCAGAGTATATTTCATATGATCCAAAGGAGGATCCGGTCTTTCAGCTATAGGGAGGCCGGTGTATTCATCGTTTGCCTCGCATTGTCGTCTACCCTATGGTTACTCAATAATCTGGAAAAGAGATATACTAGCAGAATCATTGTCCCAGTAAATTACATTGACTTTCCGGCAGATAGACAACTTGCCGGGAATCTTCCCAAGACATTCGATCTACTGGTTGATGCATATGGCTATACTTTGTTGAGTTATAAGCTCAGACTTGCCTTCTCACCGGTTCAACTGAATGTTGGTGAACTGGTTGATAATTCTCTTGACCGGTATACTCGTTCCAAGTACCTGATTTCAACTGTCAATCACAAAGAAGAGATTGAAAAACAAATCAGCAATGAAATCAAGATACTGTCCATCAAGCCTGACACCCTTATCTTTAATTTCAGCAAGATTGTATCACGAAAGTTGCCCGTCCGACCCAATCTGCAACTGGACTTCGACAATCAATATTCATTGCAGGATGTACCTGTCACCAATCCAGACTCTGTAATTGTCTCAGGACCCAAGAGTGCTATGGACACCATGCATTGCATCCGAACGGCATTTAAATCCTTCCAAAATATTCAACATTCAGTTCGTGAAGCCATTTCTCTCATTTCCTTACCCGGTTTTAGGTACAGCGAAGAGCATGTGACCTTGCAGATTCCGGTGGAGCAGAATACTGAAGTTAGTTTTGAGGTACCCATTCAGATACACAATTGCCCCAAAGAGGTCATTCTTAAATGTTTTCCAGGCAAAGTAAAAGTCTCTTGCCGAATTGGCTTCAGCAAGTTTAAGAAACTGGATTACAATGCATTTCATGCATATGTTTCCTACGACAGACTGTCCCTGAAAGAATCCAGAATCCCTGTTCAATTGGAATCTTTGTCAAACTCAGCTTTTGCCATCAGGTATTCGCCACATGAAGTGGAATACATCATTGAACACGATAACAAATAATGCCTATGTTGACGATTGGTGTTACCGGAGGAATCGGCAGCGGCAAAACAACCGTGTGCAAAGTGTTTAAAGTACTAGGAGTGCCTGTATTTCACGCCGATCAAGAGGCCAAAAGACTTCAGAATGAAAACAATGAGATCAAGGATGGGTTAAAATCCATATTTGGATCAGAGATTTATGATAAAATGGGTCAGCTGAATAGGCAGATGCTGGCTTCATTCATTTTCAATAATGTATCTTTGCTGCAACGGGTTAATCAGTTGGTTCACCCAATTGTACACAGGGAATTTGAAACATGGAGTCTTCTTCATCATGAGTCGGCTTATGTACTTTATGAGGCAGCCATTCTCTTTGAAACGGGTCATTTCAAAAACTTTGACAAGACCATTCTTGTTTTGGCGGATCCGGATCAACGATTGGCAAGGGTATTGCAAAGAGATCCCTTAACAAAAGAGGCAATTGTGCGAAGAATGCAAAATCAGATGCCTGATTCAGAGAAGATCCAGTTGGCTGATTTTATTATAGAAAATAATGATAACCAAATGATTATCCCAAGAATTCTTCTTTTGGATAATCTGTTTAAAAGCAATTGATATGTTTGGAAAATGGATAGGTGGTGGATTGGGTTGGACATTGGGTGGTCCGATTGGCGCCTTGGCTGGATTTGTACTCGGCTCCTTGTTTGACATTTCTGATCATCAGAACAATGCTTCAAAAAATTTCCAGAATGGAATGTCTACCACCCCCAATGATTATTTGTTCAGCCTGCTGGTACTGGTGTCTGCCGTCCTCAATGCAGATGGAAAGATTATGAAGTCAGAGCTCAATTACGTAAAAGAATTCTTCAAGGCCAATTTTGGAATTGAAGGCGCACAAAATGCGCTCCATATTCTTCAGGATCTGACCAAGCAAAGAATCCCTGTCAATGATGTTTGTCTTCAGATTCAGACCTATATGGATTATCCTGGCAGGTTACAATTGCTTCATTTTTTGTTGGGAATAGCAGCCTCTGATGGTGAAATCCATCCTGATGAACTTAAATTAATCCGGGAGATAGCTGCTAATCTGGGAATTACTCCAGCAGACTATCAATCTATTGAGGCTATGATGATACCAAAACATGATTGGGCATATGATGTTTTGGAAATTTCCAATACCGCAACAGACGAAGAAGTTAAAAAGGCCTACCGAAAAATGGCCATGAAATACCATCCTGACAAGGTAAGTTACCTTGGAGAGGAAATTCAATTGGCAGCCAATGAGAAATTTAAAAAGGTCAATGAGGCTTATCAATTGATTTCCAAAGAACGCGGCATCTCTTAGATCGTAACCATTGGAAATAAGAGACGTAAAACAAAAGTGTTAATCAAATCTAAATTCCGAATCATGAAAAGATCTATTTTGGTTTTAACCTGTCTGTTGTTGGGAATGCACTCCTTTGCCGCCACCTTTGATTTGGGGGTAAAAGCTTCTTACAACACATCCAAATTAACGACTGACCTCTCTACCATCAAAACTGATGCTAAATCGGGATACAACTTTGGTGTTTTCGGAAGATTTGGCGGAAGTAAAATCTATCTGCAACCTGAATTCTTGTATGTTGTCAAAAGTGGTGAATTTACCCTCAACTCAGTTTCTGATGCAGTAAAAAGCAAATACATTCAAGTGCCTGTTTTGTTGGGTATTAAACTCATTGATTTAAAAGTCGCTTCAGTAAGGGCGTTTACCGGCCCTGCCGTAGCCTTTTCTACAGGATATGACAGCGATAAGAATTTTACTTACAACTTCAATAATTCAGCGTGGAATTACCAATTAGGTGCCGGACTGGATTTCTTGATGTTGACCTTTGATGTGCGTTACGAATGGGGTGTCTCAAAATCGTTTGACACAACGAACCTATCCAGTAATTTCTCAAATAAGGGGAATACTTTTACTGTTTCAATTGGTTATAAATTTTTATAGCATAGATCTTTAACAAATTAAAAAGGGAAGACGCCATTGGGTCTTCCCTTTTTAATTTGATATCAACTATTGATTGTTAGCATAAGAGCCTGTGAATTAGGTATTCATGGCACCACAAACGTTGATGACCTGACCTGAGACATAGGAAGAGAGATCAGAAGCCAGGAAAAGTGCAACTTTGGCTACCTCCTCGGGTAGACCGCCGCGTTTCATCGGAATAGATGCTTCCCATTGCTTGCGGGCCTCCTCTGGAATCTTAGCAGTCATCTCCGTAATAATGAATCCCGGGGCTATGGCATTCGACCGAATTCCTCTGGAACCCAGTTCTTTTGCTATGGATTTTGTGAAACCAATGATACCAGCCTTTGAAGCAGAATAATTGGATTGCCCCGCATTGCCACTTACCCCAACAACTGAACTCATGTTGATAATGGAGCCGTTCTTCTGCTTCAACATAGACATCTGGGCAGCCTTGGTGAAGTTGAAGACTGATTTTAGGTTGACATTGATGACGGCATCCCACTGTTCCTGAGACATTCTCATCAGAAGCGTATCCTTTGTGATGCCTGCATTGTTGACAAGCACATCAATTCCTCCGAAATCCTTAACAATTTGGTCGACAACCTGAACCGTATCATCATATTTGGATGCATCTGAAGCATATGCCTTTGCCTTGATTCCAAAAGCATTCAATTCATTCTCCGTTTCTTTCGCAACCTCATCGTAAAAAAGGTCAGTAAAGGCAACGTTGCATCCCTCTTTTGCAAAAAGTACGGCAATTGCTTTCCCTATACCCCTGCTTCCACCAGTCACAATGGCTGTTTTTCCTTCTAATAATTTCATGCGTTTTGATTATTTGATTAAATGGATGTTCAAAAAATCCAACGTACAAAAGTAACATTCAATCCGACCAAAAAAAAGCCTATGGAAATCAACGACAAGTGTAGCAATGAAAAATTGTAATCTGCTGAATTTCAATCCCTATGCATCAAGGATTAAGTGCTTTCCGACTTTGAAGCATTTTAACATAATTTTCAGCATAGGTGGAATATTTGGAAGCGAAGGACTTTTTTGCCAAAACAATTGCTCCATCCAAATCTCCGTTCATTTCAGCCGCTAAAGCAAGATTGAATTCGATTTTACTTCGGAAGCCTGGAGATTTGTCATGGATGAACTTATTCCACAGATTTGCAGCATCGCTCCATTTGTTATCCTGAAGCAAAGCAACGGCTTTATCTGCCTCTGTATTCCCTGTCAGAAAATAGTTTCTGATCTGGGTTTCCCATCCCGGCGATATAAAGGATGCCATGATTCTGGCATTTTCTACTGCTCCCCCGAGCAAGGCCTCCTTGATCGTAGGCATTTTTTCATATGTATCCTGTAGTGAAAAACCATTGCTGTTGTAATAGATGGTGTCCTGAACAGTGAAGGTAGCCACTTTCAATTTTTCACCTGGTTGATATAATTTCCAATCCGAATGAAAGACTACTTGGATGAAGATGGCATACTCCTTATTGAAGTTCATATCGGGGATCGGCAAAACATCGATGTGATAGGAAGTGGCCACTTTTTCAGAAAATCGCTCAAGCGTTAGTAGAGCATCCGTCTTAAATTCAGAGCAAACCTGCTTAACCTCCGGTAACTTCAAGGAAGGTAACGCCTCATTCCTAGCATTCGAAAAATTCAGCAGATTTCGTTTTAACGGTATCATGACATCAAACCTACCCGATTCATAGAGTGCATTTCCAATGACTTGCACAGTCGTATCTGCTGCCAGACTATCCTTCATTGTAGCATCCAACATTAGTCTTTTCTCTACAAACAAATTCTCCAAGGAATCCTTTGATAGATTTGAGAAATCTGCTGTCATGCTACGATTCATGATGGTAAGACTCTGTATATCTTCCGGAAGAACTTTAGGGGGAGGAACTGCGACTTGAATGGAGATCTTTCCGACAGAAACACAAGATGTTAAAATACTTGTGAGTCCAAGAGTGATGAAGAGAAGTCGTTCAAAAATGAATTTCATACGGTTAAAAAAGGTTTGGAAATCCGATCTTTGGTACAAATTAACGAATTATTCGCTGATCCTGATATCCAACGAAAATAAAACGGCAGAGTTAAGTATATTTGTCTGCGGACGAAGGAATTCAGGTTCCCGAATTGTTTAAAATATATCAAATATCGTACCATTAAAGCCAATTTATGAAATATCTTTTGACGGCTGCATGTATAGCAGCGATTTCACTGAATGCCTGCAAGGTGCAGTATCAGCCCAAAGTTACGGAAAAGGAAATTTTACAGAATATCAAGATTTTGTCGTCCGACCAGTTTCAAGGCAGAAAACCAGGATTACCAGGGGATTCGCTTGCTGCACATTATGTTCTGGGCAAATTTAAGCAGGCTGGCTTAACCCTCTTGTACAACAATGGATTTCAACCCGTCAAACTTGTGACTGGATTCACATTCGGCACGAATAATCAATTGGAATGCAATCATGTCAATTTTGAGTTAAGTAAAGATTTTGAGCCACTATTCTTCTCAGCGAACAAAAGATTTACTGGGAAAGTGGCTTTTGTCGGATACGGATTGACACTGAATTCGGATAGTCTAAAATGGGATGATTATCAAGGCATTGATGCCAGTGGCAGATGGGTTTTGCTTTCTGAAGGGTTGCCTTCGCACTTGCAGCAAAATACAACAGCAAAAAAGAATATCGATTTAAGAACCAAAGTGCTCACTGCGATTGACCACCATGCCGCCGGTATACTTGTCGTTTCTACAGATTTCTCTACCAAGGGAGCAGCTAAAACTGCCATCTATGACAAAAGCAGTGCAGCCTATGCTGTACCGGTCATAAAAATCTCAAAGAGTGCAGCAAATCAGATTCTTGGGACTGATTCATCCTTAGAGCTGGCAGACAAAGAAATACAGACGAAACAGGCTCCTTTTGGCAAATTAATTGGCACTGAAGTGATAGGAGAAGCCTCTGTACTTCCCAAAATCACCAAAACACAAAATGTGGTGGGTCTGATCAAAGGAAAAGATCCAAAACTTCAGGATGAATTCGTAGTCGTTGGAGCACACTATGATCATCTGGGCTACGGCGGACCCGGTTCAGGTTCAAGAATGCCTGATTCTGCTGCGGTTCACCACGGCGCAGATGACAATGCTTCCGGAGTTGCAGCAGTCATTGAATTGGCCCAAAAATTCTCGCATGCCGGCAAAAACAGGCGATCCATTGTTTTTGTTGCATTTACCGCAGAAGAATTTGGGCTGATCGGATCCAAGGCTTTTGTTGCAGAACCACCATTCAATCTCAAGAAAACCAGTGCCATGTTTAATTTTGACATGGTAGGAAGATTGGATACCGCAAAAGATCTTACCATCGGCGGAGTGGGCACTTCACTTGAAACAAAAACGATGGTTGATAGTCTGGTAACCGGTTTCAATGTGAAAATCTCCAAAGAAGGGTATGGACCTTCCGATCATGCTTCCTTCTATGGAGAAAACATTCCTGTCATATACTTTACCTCTGGTGTGCATGACCAATACCATACACCCAAGGATACCTATGATCGAATCAACCTGACCGGAGAGAAGCAGATCATTGAAAGTGCAGCCAAATTGGTTGATGCGGTAGCCAACAGATCCCTCAAACTGACCTATCAAGAGAGTGGTCCCAAAGTAGGAGCATCCGGGAGGACTGATCTCAAAGTCACTTTGGGGATTATTCCTGACTTTTCCGGAACAGGATCCGATGGGATGAGGATTGATGGAGTAACGCCAGGCAAACCGGCATCCAAAGCCGGATTGCAAAAAGGCGACATCATTGTTGCCATTGACGGCAAATCCGTTGGTAGCATCTATGATTACATGGCCAGGATGAAAGCCTACTCTCCAGGACAAATCATCTCCGTTGATGTGCTAAGAAACGGTGAAAAGAAGGTTTTTTTGGTCACACTTTAAGCCGAAGTCGTAAATCAAAAGAGCAACGGTCAAGTGCCGTTGCTCTTTTTTTATTTCAGTTGGGGCAACAAGGCGATTAAGAAGTCCCAAAACTTGACTACAGACGCAATTTCAATCTTCTCATCCGGTGAGTGTACTCCACGAAGCGTGGGTCCAAAGGAGATCATATCCAGC
>JAJTBP010000158.1 GCA_021286825.1 Marinilabiliales bacterium
GTGTCAGGTGAAACCTTTCCCTTAGGCTGAAAATAAATCCCTTGTAATGAACGAAGGATTCCAGGTGGCCATAAAACCGATCCCGTAATTCAAGGTATCCCGGTTTCTTATAATTCATGAGCGTATAGCCCAGGCAGCCATTTAACCAGGGCAACAGTGGATATTCAGCCTTGAGGCCGATGCTAGTCCTGTCGATGGAACTGTTGTCCGAGCGTGTGTAGAATTCCCCGGTACAACCGATGATGGTTTTTCCCACTTTTTTGGAAACGGTTAAGTCCAGCCACGTTCCGGTGTCGCGGTCCTTGGCCGACAGCATGATCGGGAGGCTGATCAGAATCAGCATCAAAACCCCAAAGGTTGTTCTCATCAGTTGTGTTGCGTTTAGCCAGTGGTCGTTTGGATCCCGAATTTCACAAGCCCTCCGGGAATTGGGCGGTAAATGTAGAGGAATTCCTTTTATTAACGGCAATAGTTCGTAAATTCGTCTGCCAAATCCCATGAAAATGAAACCAAGGATCTATCAATACCTCATCTGCGCGCTCTTTTTTTACAACGCCTTGCCTGCATTCAGCTGCACCAACCTGATCGTTACCAAGGGAGCAACCAAGGACGGATCGGTCATGATCACCTATGCTGCCGATTCTCATACCCGGTACGGAGCCATCGCTTATTTCCCTGCTGCCGATCATCCCGATGGAAGCCGTTGTGAGATATACCATTATGAAACCGGAAAATTGTTGGGTACCATTCCGGAAATCCCCCATACTTTTTCTGTTGTGCAATTCATGAATGAACACCAGGTGGCCATAGGTGAGACCACCTTCGGCGGATTGGACTCCCTTGCGGTGCAACCCGGTGGATTGCTGGATTATGGATCGCTCATGCGCATTGCCCTGCAACGATCCAAAACCGCGAGAGAGGCGATGCATGTCATGACCGATCTGGTGGCCGAATATGGTTATGCCACCACCGGTGAGTCCTTTTCGATCTCCGACAGCAACGAAGCATGGATCATGGAGTTGATCGGAAAGGGCAAATATGAGAAGGGGGCAGTATGGGTTGCCAGAAGGATCCCCGATGGCTACATCAGTGGTCATGCGAATCAGGCCAGGATCACGACCTTCCCGTTTCAAAAGAAGAACAATTGGAACAACCCTTCGCAAGATGTCTTCAACGCTCCGGATGTGATCAGTTTTGCCCGCAAAGTGGGTGCATACAAAGGTGAAGATGCTGCTTTCAGTTTTTCTGATGTCTACAATCCGGTTAAATTTGGGGGTGCCCGCTTTTGTGATGCAAGGGTTTGGTCCTTCTTTCGTAAGGTCTGCAGCCAGATCAGGAATGATGACCGTTACACCCAATATGCTACCGGACGTTTTCAAAAAGAGGGTTCATTTCCGGATGGAAGTAAGAATGTCAATGCATTTGTATCCAATCGGTTGCCACTTTGGGTAAAACCGGACGCCCCCATTGATCTGGCGGTGGTGATGGAGCGCATGCGGGATCATTATGAAGATACCCCCATGGATATGCGGAATGATCCGGGTGCAGGTCCCTATAAAAGTCCATACCGTTGGCGACCCATGGAGTTCGAAGTGGAGGGTGAGACCTATCTGAATGAAAGGGCCATTGCCACCCAGCAAACCGGTTACAGTTTCGTTGCGCAATCCCGTGGATATCTGCCGGATCCGATAGGTGGCATCTTTTGGTTTGGTGTGGATGACACGGATGGTTGCGTATATACGCCGGTATACTGCGGCACTTCGAAGATACCCTCCAGTTATGCCCCAGGAAACGGATCCATGATCACCTGGTCGGATTCATCGGCTTATTGGACTTTTAGCCAGGTCAACAATTGGGCCTATTCCCGCTACAATGTCATCCATCCGGAGATTGCCACCTACCAGCATGAATTGGAAGATAAATTCAGGAGCGCGGTGTCAGAGACCGATCAAAAGGCGATCGGCCTCTATGCCACAAACAGTCAAGCAACCGTCGCACTTTTGACAGACTTCTCCGTTGCTACGGGTAATCAGCTTGTTTCAGACTGGAAGTCCTTCTACCACTACCTCTTCATGAAATACCATGATGGCAATGTCAAGATTACGGAAGGACACAAGCTGCTTGACAACGGCAACGGAAAGAATGTTCCGAAGAAGCCTTTGCAACCCGGTTATGGAAAGGAATGGGAGAAGATCATGATACAGGGCACAGGCGACCGCTTGAAAATGCCTGTAGAGGAGCGTCCCAAATAGTGAATTTGGATTGAATCAAGACAACTATAGGATGAACAACTATTATTAAAAAAAATGAAAAGGAACAGAAGAGATTGGATGCTTGGCATGGGATTGATCATGGGACTTTTTGTCCTTACTTCCCAGGTAACCCTGGGTCAGGAGCAATTGTTGAGTGTCAGGTTGGGTTATAAGCCGACGGACAGATTGCTGATTGTGAATTGTGATGATGTGGGGATGTGTAATTCGGCCAATTTAGCGGCCATTGAGGGCATGGAGAAAGGTTCCATTACTTCGGGTACCATCATGACGCCCTGTCCCTGGTTCGGAGCCATTGCAGACTATGCAAAGAATCACCCCGAAAGGGATTTTGGGGTCCATCTTACCCATACGGCTGAGTGGCGCTTTTACCGTTGGGGACCCGTAGCACCCAAGGAAGAGGTGAAGGGTCTTTGCGATCCGAACGGTTTTCTCTGGAGCAGTGTGGAGGAAGTCTATGCACATGCCAAACCGGAGGAGGCCTTGACAGAAGGGCGCGCTCAGATCAAAAAGGCACTGGCAGCAGGCATTCCAGTCACCCACATTGATTCGCACATGGGTACCATGCAATATTCGGCCGATTATGTAAAAGCCTACATTCAGCTGGCAATGGAATTCAACCTTCCGTTGCGGATGCCTTCACAGAGCACGATGGAGAAGTTCAAGCAGCCCAACATCAGGGCAGAGCTTGCCCGTCAGGGAGTTGTCTTTACGGATTATTTCGTGTATGAGGAAATGCAGGACTACAAAGAGGTAAAACCCTTTTGGACGAAGGTGATCCAAAATCTAAAGCCAGGGGTAACGGAAATTTTCATCCATGCCTCCCGAATGAGTGATGAGCTCAAGGCAATCACAGGCACAGCGGAAAAACGGTCGCAAGAGGCAGCTTGCTTTACCTCTGATCCGGATATCAAGCAGTTGCTGAAAGATCAGGGCATCATCCTGATTGGCTACCGTCCCTTGATGGAACTGCAGCACAGATTGAGGAAACAATAGATTATTTTCGAGCTTTTCCTGATACCTGACGGCAGAATCAACTTGCCGTCAGGTATTACTATTTCTGTCTGCATGACAAAAAATGCAGATATTCGGCAGGATCATGCCCTTCGATGTCCTGGTTAGCAGATTTTATCTTAATTTTCCAACGTTCACACATTAACTACTACTTTTCATGATCAAAAAACAAACAAGTAACAGGAAAATCGTCTTGTTCTTATGGCTGCTGTTGACGGCTACCACCATTGGTGCGCAGGAACCGGCAAAGGCAGGACAAGGCAAAGCACAAAAGGAAGACTACTGGCAAGAGAAAATGGTAAACATCTCGCTGCCATTGCAAGGTAGGATTCCCATCGTAAAACTGATTCAACAGGGAAGTACCATTCATGCCGTTGCCAAAGATCAGCTCTTTTCTTTTGCAAACGGGGTCTGGAAGCAAAACCAGATCAATGGAGACTGGCAAACGGCTACGCTGGATACAGAAGGCCGGTTATGGCTGGGTTGTGCGGGAAATATTGAGCAATGGCCCGAAGGAACACGACTTTCCCTGCCTGCAGAGGCGCAAGCCGATACCCTGCATGCCTTGTTGTGGGTCGACCACCATACCTTGTTGGTAGGTACCAGCAGGGGGGCCTGGATGTACGATGGGTCCTGGGCCCGAGTGGGCGCTATGGGAAGGTTCGCTGTTCGTTCCCTCCAGAAAGGATATGGAACGGAGTTGTGGGCCGCAACCAGCGGTGGATTGTTCCAAATGAGGGAGGGCAGATGGATTAATTTGTCCTATGCCGTCATGTCGCCCGGTCTTGGACTCGATTACCGTTCCCTGACAAGCAGCAAGGAGGGTAAGGAGATCTATTTTGGTTGTCAACCAGCATTCGGTCTGATCTCAAGGGATGGCAACCATGCACTCTTCTCAGGCGATGAAGGGTTGCCATACGGACCAGCCAAAGTGGTAAAGGTGTACGGCAACCAGATATGGATCGGAACCCCCATGGGAGCCATTCGGAAAAGTGAGGAGGGATGGCGCTACTACGCCGGAAAAAGGTGGTTGACTGACAATTGCGTAAACGATCTGCTTCCCTTGGATGAAAATCGAGTCTGGGTAGCCACCAATGCCGGCATCAATCAGATTTGCCGGGTCCGCATGACGCTGGATCAGAAGGCCAGTCTGTTTGAAAAGCGACTGAACGAAAGACACTTGCATCATGGGTTTGCCGCTGAGTGCAGGTTTGCAGCTCCAGGAGATACAACCAACGTCTCCTTTTCCTCCAATGACAACGATGGTTTGTGGACTTCCATCTATCTTGCTGCCGAGAGTTTCCGTTATGCCGTTACCGGCGCCAAGGAGGCGTATGACAATGCTGTGCGGACTTTCCTTGCCATGGAGAAGTTGAACACTGTCAATCCCATTCCCGGATTTGTGGCCAGATCGTATGTAAGTGTGGAAGAGAGTACCGGCGAAGGAGGGGAGTGGCACCTCTCATCGGATGGCAAATGGAAATGGAAAGGGGATACCAGTTCGGATGAAATCGTTGGACATATGTTTGCTTATCCCTTGTTTTATGATCTGGTGGCCAAAGGTGAGATGAAGGAACGGGTCAAGGGTTTGGTTGACCGATTGATGACCCATATTGTCGATCATAACTTTGAGCTGACCGATCTCGATGGACTGGCCACAAGATGGGCCGTCTGGAATCCCGATTCGCTGAATCATTCTCCACGATGGATGTATGAAAAGGGGATCAATTCCTTACAAATTCTGGCCTTTCTAAAGGGTGCAGCGCATGTGACAGGAAATCCAAAGTATGAAAAGGCCTATCAATTTCTGGCAAAGGAACAGCACTACCTGGACAATATGCTGGTGCAAAAGATGTACGGACCTTATGAAATCAACCATTCAGATGATGAATTATCCTATTTGCCTTATTATGTGCTGTTAAGATATGGACAAGGAAGTCCGGATTTCCCAATTTATCAAAAGAGCCTGCAAAGAAGCTGGAAGGTAGAAGAGGGGGATCGGATACCAATCTGGAACTATATTGCCAGCATCGGATTGAAGAAGGCATGTGGATTGGAGGTCGCCCGAACAGAAATGCAAGAGATCCCTTTGGACATCAGAAACTGGCAGATGGTCAATTCACACCGTTGGGACATCAGAAAGAGTGCCATTCGTGACCGTTTCTTCAAGGTACAGGCTACGAAACCCATTCCTACCGCCGAGCGTGCCGTTTCAAAATGGAATACCAATACCTTCCAAATGGACGCAGGAGGGGATGGATTGTCAGAAGATGATGGAGCCTATTATCTGTTGCCCTACTGGATGGCCAGATACCACCAGTTGTTGAAGAATTAAGCGGGTTCAACTCTCTGTCATGTAGCACAAAAGGAGTGCTGCCATCTGAAGGCAGCGCTCCTTTTTTTGTGGCCTAACCTCTCTTTGGAGGAAAGAAGTCTTTGCTAGAAGGTTTCCGTTGGAAAGCCGTTGGATCCGTTTTGTTTCAGAAGCCGAAAGGGTTGATTCAATGATTAGAAATACTTTTCGGTGTAGCTGGTCATAAAGCAATCCACATGGTCTGAAACTAGTGCCTTTCTGCATTTCTTGGTATCCGATGCAGCCTTGAAAGGACCGAATCTTACCTTATAGAAGCCGTCCTCTTCAATCATCAGCATGGGGTAGGGATATTTAGCCGAAAGTTCCTTGAAATACCGTACGGCATTTTCTTTTTCATAGAAGGCACCCACCTGGACATGGAACCCTGTCAGCATGTGCGGTTTGTCTTTCTCAGGAGTAGTGCCGATCTGTTCGTAGTCGATCACCAACATATTCCTGGCCATGATACCGGCTTCCACGATCCTGCGGACACATTCCTGCATTTCTTTCTGGGTGGCAAATGGTCCAAACCTTACCTTGTAGTACTGATCTCTGTAGACACTGCTTACCGGGAAAGGAATCTCCTGAGAGATTTTCTTGATCAGGCGGGCAGCATTTTTCGGGTTGATAAAGGCACCGACCTGTACATAATAGTGACGGTTGAGCAGGTTCTCAGTCGCTCCATTCTCAGCTTTCGCCCCATTGGGTTCTTTCGATGTTGCAGCTGACGGAACTGCAGGCATTTGTGTTGCGGCAGTGGTAGCCTTACTGACCTGATCATGGGTTTGGGTGGATTTGTCAGATGCCAACAACGGATTGGCAGTGTTTGAATTACCGGCCGATTGGTGAATCTCCTTGATCAGGTTGGCGGCAATAAGTCCGCTATTGGCAAGTGCTGCTTTGCACAGATCCGCCTCTTTCTGGCTTGCAAATCCACCCAGTTTGACCTTAAACCATCCATCCTCCTGAGAAACGGCCATCGGATAGTGCAGACGTTCTGATAGGGAGGCATAAAGCTTTTGGGCATTGGAATGGCTTCTGAAAGCACCGACCTGCAAATAGATCGATTCGGATCTGTTTTGGGGTGCAGCCTGTGGCGTAGAAGTTGCCTGAGCTTTTGCGGGTACCGCAGTAGGTTCCGGAGCAGGTGCAGGTTTGATTTCGGTATGCTGCACCACGACTTTGGTAGAATCCACCACTTCCGGCAAGGTGCTTTTGAGTGAAAAGTCAATGCCTTCTATGATGTCACCGTCTTTGCCTTTTTTGATGGTAATTTTCTGTTTGTCAGGAAATGCCAACAGGTGCAACTTTCGCAGCTGACTGGTATCCACCTTTACCTCGTAGTCGCCAGGTGCCAATCCCATATAACTGAAGTATCCATCCTGCTCACTCAGGGTCTTGCCGGCAAGTTGTGACTTCATGTTGTATACGTTGACAATGACCCGACCCAGACCTTCTTCCATGGATCCCTTTTTCTTGGTGATGGTACCCGTCACTTCACCGACAACCGCCACCGGAATCTCAACGGTTTTAAAGGCGTTGGGATCAACCATGATCTTAATTACCTTGTTTTTGATTTTCCAGGCGACATTATCGAAACTCGTCGCATCCAATTCTACCAGGTAACTTGAGTAAGGCTCGAGATCCATTACCCGCACAGTTGTATCTTTATCATGTTTGAGCGCTGTACCTCCATTGATACGGATGTTCAAACCATCTGCCGCAGGTTCACCCGGATCTCTTCGATTGTTGCAGTTCAGGTCAAGAAAGGGTGCAAAGACAATTCCTCCCTTGCCCACTGAGGCACGATTCGTCATGCCCACATAATGATTTTTTTGGTCTGTCAACAAGCTTCCTCTGGCAAGTTCCATCATGGTGGTGCTTCCATTGCTCTGGCGGACCGTTAGACCTGTCTGCGCAAATGGGAAGTCATATCTGAATCCAAACTGCACACTTTGCAAGTTACCTTTCAGATTGTTTTCATAGGACAAGGAGGCAAATCCATTCTTGAGCAGATATTTTTCCAGGGCTGTTTTTACGGCTACCAATTGATGGTTAGAATATTCATATTGGGCTTGGGGAATCAATGCCAATCCTCTGGGGAGTCTGAACGAAAAGGCAAGATTGCCATACAAGTAGGGATCGTTGCTTTTTGTGAACATGGCATAATTGGTCAGGTTGGCATTGATCCCCAATGCAGAACCTGAAATTAACCATTCGGCAGTTGCATAACTTGTACCAGGAAGGATGATCTGGTCATATGTGAACCGGTTGTATAGATTGAATGATTTACTCCTGATGGGAATGGTTAGGATAGCCTTTCTGTCTTCCAGATAATTGAAATTCACAGCTTTCTGTCCTTGCTTGTATTTAGTGTAATTCATCTCTAACTGGATGTTCTTGGGGAATTGGACAGAAAAAATTCCCTTGGCCCTAACGC
>JAJTBP010000159.1 GCA_021286825.1 Marinilabiliales bacterium
AACCCTTCTAGATACCTCGGATGAAAGTTCCCTGTCTGCCTTCCGACAGTCACATCAGAACCTGCTGACACAGATCGGGTTGTTGCACAAGGGTGTGTCGGAGAACATTCCGCTGAAGGAAAAGATCATCCGGAAATTCAAGATGAAAAACACCACCGGGTACAGCTTGAATGCCCTGGTGGATTACAGCGATCCCATCGACATCCTGCAACACCTGATGATCGGATCCGAAGGGACCCTTGGGTTCATTGCGGAGATTCGGTACAAAACGGTGGTCGAACATCCGTTCAAGGCCAGCTCCCTGATCTTCTTTCCCGACATTCATCAGGCATGCCGGGCGGTTACCCTGTTGAAACAGTCGCCGGTTTCTGCGGTTGAACTGATCGACAGGGCCGGACTAAGATCGGTGGAGACAGAAAAAGGGCTGCCGGTCGACCTTACCCAACTTGCAGACGGCGTTTCAGCCCTGCTGATCGAGACGCGCGCTTCCAGTCATGAACAACTGATCATACAGTCCGACACCATCATACGCACCCTTTCGGATCTTTCGACCCTTTTCCCGGTCCGGTTCACAGAGGATCCACAGGCTTGCGACCATCTGTGGAAAATCAGGAAGGGTCTGTTCCCTTCGGTCGGTGCGATGCGAAAAAAAGGGACCACCGTCATCATCGAAGATGTCAGCTTTCCCGTCGAGCGCCTGGCCGAAGCCACACTCGATCTGCAGGAACTCTTTGCCAAATGGGGGTACCATGAGGCGGTCATCTTCGGTCATGCCTTGATGGGTAACCTCCATTTTGTCTTTACCCAGGATTTTCAAACTTCCACAGAGGTGGATCGCTACCGGCAGCTGATGGAGGATGTGACCCGACTGGTGGTGGAAAAATATGATGGGGCCCTGAAGGCTGAACATGGAACCGGCCGTAACATGGCGCCCTTCGTTGGCATGGAGTGGGGTGCCGATGCCTATCTGCTCATGCAACGGATCAAGCAGATCTTCGACCCGGATCATCTCCTGAATCCGGGTGTCATCCTCAACACCGATCCGGTTGCCCACCTCAAGAACCTCAAACCGATGCCTGCCGCTCATGAAAAGGTGGATGCCTGCATCGAATGTGGCTTTTGTGAACCCAATTGTGTTTCGGCCGACCTCACCCTCTCACCCCGACAACGCATCGTCGTCTACAGACAGATGGAAGCCTTGCGTAAAAGCGGATCGGAACCACATCTTTTGGCGCAGCTGAACAACCGTTTCCGGTATGCAGGCAACGAGACCTGTGCCACGGATGGTTTATGCGCAGCAGCTTGTCCGGTCAAGATTGACACCGGCAAGCTGATCAAGATCCTCCGCCGGGAAAACATCGGAAAGGGGCAGAAAAATGGCCTGCGCGTGGCGGCAAGGATGGCACTTGTCACCAAGATCGTCAGGAATCTGCTGGGCATGGTTGCCTTCTTCCACCGACTGCTGGGCACACGGATCATGAAAGGGATCACCTCCCTCTTCCATCGGATCACCTTGCGAAAACTACCCCTTTGGAACGAATGGATGCCCACCGGGGCAAAAAAGATTGCCTTACGGGATCAAGAATTGCCGGAGAGTGACCGGATCATCGTCTATTTTCCATCCTGCATCAACCGTTCCATGGGCGGTGCCGCTCCCTACAAGGAACAGCAGCTGACCACCGTGATGGAGAAGTTGTTGCGGAAAGGTGGATACCAAATCCGCTATCCGGAAAACCTCGATTCGCTCTGTTGTGGCATGGCCTTCTCGAGCAAGGGATATGCCGAGGCGGGTGCCCTGAAATCGGCCGAATTGGAAGCGGCACTTTTGAAAGCAAGTGACAACGGCCGACACCCCATCCTTTGCGACATGAGTCCCTGTTTGTTCACCATGCGTGAAAACATGGGCGATCGCCTGAAGCTCCATGAACCGGTCGAGTTCATCCTGGACCACCTCCTGCCCCATCTCGCCATTACCCCTGCCAAAAGAACGGTGGCCGTCTTTCCCGTCTGCAGCATGAAGAAGATGGGACTGGAAGATCGTCTGACCGAACTGGCCAGCCACTGTGTCAGCAACGTGGTGGTGGCCAAAACCAACTGTTGCGGATTTGCAGGAGATCGTGGATTTACCTATCCGGAACTGAACAGGCATGGACTTCGGATGCTCAAAGAACAACTGCCGCAGGAGATCTCAGCAGGGTATTCCACCAGTCGCACCTGCGAAATCGGATTGAGTCTGCACAGCGGCATCAACTTCCAATCAATCGTCTATTTGGTAGATGAAGTATCGGCTTCCGCCGGATCGGCAAGCTAACGTGTCACCACAGGCCAAAAGACTGAATGATGGGATATTCGAAAGGAAATCCTACATTTGACAGGGGAACAGGTTGGGGAGCCGGTTCCTCCCTCGCTACTTTTAACTACTTAACGAAAACATCATGAAATCAACCCTCCGATTGGGATTGTTGTTGTGCCTCTGCGCATGCCTTTCCAATGCCCTTTTTGCATCACTGCCAACTTCCTTTGGCCAGATGCCTGACGGAACCTTTTCTGCCAAAGCCTTCGGTGCCGTTGGTGACGGACTGACGAAGGATACCCATGCCATTCAGGCAGCCATCGACAGTTGCGCAGCCAAAGGAGGCGGAACCGTCCTGCTCACACCCGGCATCTATCTCTCCGGAACCCTCATTCTGCGCTCCGGTGTAGCCCTGTACCTGGACCATGGCGCCACGTTGCGGATGAGTCCGGACCAGGCTGATTTTGATCCCTATGAGACACTCGGCTTCAAGACAAAGGGTGACAAGGAGACCTCTTTCTTTCATTATGCCTTGATTCGCGCCGAAGATGCGAGCCACATCGCCATCCTGGGCACAGGAACGATCGATGGCAACCGGAGCAAACGGGGTGGACCGAAGCCCATTGCTTTCAAAAGATGCACAGATGTAACGATCGAAGCCATCACCATCCGCAATTCTCCCAATTATTGCGTCAGCCTTCTGGGTACCGACCTTGTGCGGATCTCGGGCATCACCATCCTGAACGGTTACTGCGATGGCATCGACCCGGACGGATGCAGGAACGTGCGCATTTCAGACTGCAACATCGATTGTTTCGATGATGCCATCGTCCCCAAAGCCAGCTTTTCGCTGGGCTATCTTCGCTCAGTCGAGAACCTGGTCGTGACCAACTGCATCCTGGCCTCCAACTGCAACGCCTTCAAATTCGGAACCGAAACGGGTGGTGACTTCCGAAACGTCACCGTCTCCAATTGTACCATCCTGAACAGAAAAACGGGTAAACCAGCCGATTCCGGCATCTCACTCGAATCGGTAGACGGATCGCATGTCGAAAATGTCACCATCAGCAACATCGCCATGCAGCATGTCATTACCCCCATCTTTTTCAGATTGGGCAACAGGGGTAGAGACCAGGTGAAACCAACACCCGGCTTCGTGAAAAACATCCGGATCAGCAACATCGTGGTGTCAGGGGCATCCCAGGCCATCATCTTTGCCGGCATTCCCGGATACCCGGTCGAGAACATCACCCTCTCCGACATCAGGGTCGGTTTTACCGGTGGCGGCCATTTCGAGGGTGACGTCACAAAAGTTCCCGAATTGGTGGAGGACTATCCCGATACCGACATGTTTGGTCCCATCCCGGCCTGGGGATTTTATTGCAGGCACCTCAAAAACATCCAATTGCGCAACCTGGATCTGACGTTGGAACAACCCGACTCCAGGGCCTGTTTCCATTTCGAAGATGCAGAAGATGTTTACCTTGAGACGGTAACGGCCGACCGATCCGCCGGTCCGGCGAAACAATTCTATCTTCGGGCAATCCGGGAGATCACCCTAAAGAATTGTTCACTGCCGCTTGCTCCGCTGGAATGGATGAATTTCAAAGCCTCTGAAAAGAAGGCTATCCGGGTGATACCCCGGTAAGAATCGGATCAAATCAGGTTTTTAAGCTGATTCTCACAGCTGGTTTTCAAAGTTTTTGCCTTTTCATCCGCGGGATTGAGTTCAAGTCCCTGATTCAGCCATTGGATCGCCTCATTCAGAGCCGATTTGGCTTTTGCATTCAATGACTGGAAATTTTTGTCGGACAAGGAGTATTTGCCTGATTTCATCTGCTCGGCCACTTTCCTGGCTGCCTCGTTGCCAGCGCGGTACAATTGATCGCCAAGGGAGACGTAATGCTTGGCCAGTGTCTCCTTCAATGCCCGGGAGTTGGGCACTTTCGTCCATCCCTCTTTCAGCGTTTTCAGGTAACCAGCAGAATCATTGTTGGCTTTCATGATGCAGGCCCTGTATTGGTAGGCCATGTCCAGATTGTATCCGGCACCGATCGCCTGATCGATGTATTTCAACGATTTTTTCATGTCCTTGACCATGTATGCACTCGTTCCGGCTGAAAAAATCATGGCCGGATCGGCCGCCCGTTTGCCCCAAACCGTGAAGGCCTTTTCATATTTGGCCAATGCCAGGGCATATTGTTTGGATGCCAGCGCCTTGTTCCCCTGATCGCGAAGCAGCAAGGCATCCTGTGCCATCAACATCTCAAAGCTGAAGCACAAAAGAAGCAGAACAGCCAGTCTTTTCATTTCGTTCAGATTTTAGTTGTTAACTTTCGGTATTCCAGAGACATAAAGCCATTGCCTCGCAGAGATACTATCAAAGTTACAACAAAAAATCACGGATTGAATTGATCGGTGTGGAAAAAACCAAGGATATTTTTGATCAGGATGAGATAGTTTTCGGCCTCCTGTGATTGGCCATTTTTACGCAAACAACGATTGAAGCCATTCATGGCCTCTCCCCAATTGTGGAGACTGTAATGGATCTCGCCGGCCAGAAAATCGACTTCCCATGAATCACCTGGCTCCAACGCTTTAAGGACCGTCAACGCCTGCAGGGCCTCACCATTTTTCCAAAGCTGCCGGGCATGATCCAGCCCTTCTGATGCTTCCTTATCCATTTCCCAACTTTTGTGTTTGCCAGCGCAAAACAACAATTTTTTGACGACATACCAAGTCCCGTCTCCTGTCTCCCGTCTCCGGCCTCCTGTCTCCCCTTTCCGTCTCCCTATCCATCCGACCGTGTCACCACATCCACCCCTTTGACATTTTTGAGCTTCTGCATCAGGAAGTCAAGGTGTTGGGTATCGTTGACAAAGACCCGGAGAACTGCCTCAAAATGACTGCCCTGACTGTCGACAGAGATGGAACGCATCTGTACGCCGACATCTTTGGATATGATGTGTGTCAAATCGTTGGCGATTCCCATCCGATCGGCACCGGTAACCCGCACCGTTGCCTGGAAGGAGTTGCGCTTACCGGTCTCCCGCCATTTGGCCCGTATCAGCCGGTAGGGATACCGATCGATCATCTGTTTGGCATTGGGACAACTCTCGCGATGGATCTTGATTCCTTCGCGGATGGTAACGAAACCAAAGATCTGATCGCCGAAGATCGGATTGCAGCAACCGGCCAATTTGTAGATCACATTCTTAAGGTTGTTGTCGATGACCAGAAAATCATCCCCGGAGTCGAACGAGAGCTGCTTCATTTCGGACGGTGCCAGAATGGCCGACAGCTTGTCCTTCGGGCTCTCCTCCTCCGGCACCGAAATCAGATCCTTGATCTCCAGGGGATCGATTTTACCGACAGATATCTGGTAATACAATTCGGAAGCCAGCTTCAACTTATAATGTTTCAGGAGGTCACGGATCACCTGATCGTTGAGTTCAATCTTCCAGTTTTTGAACTTTCGCCTCAGAATTTCCCGGCCGTTGTCGGCCTCCCGTTTTTGTTCTTCATTGAGACTGGCTTTGATTCTGGATTTGGCTTTGGTCGTCACCACAAAATCCAACCAGTCCAGTTTGGGCTTTTGGTTGTTGGAGGTCTCGACGGTAGGCTGATCACCGTTTTTCAATTTGTACTTCAACGTCACCATCTTTCCGTTGACCTTTCCGCCCACACAATGATCGCCAATGTGGGAATGGATCTCGTAGGCAAAATCCAGCAAGGTGGATCCAGCCCTCAGCTTGATCAGATCACCCTTGGGGGTAAAGACAAAAATCTCATCGTCATAGACATTGACCTTGAAATCCTCAATGAAATCAACCGGATTGAGCTGGGGATTTTCCAGGATCTCGCGGATGTTCTTCAACCAATCGTCCAACTCTTTGCCACTCGCCTTCCCCTCCTTGTAACGCCAATGTGAGGCCAGACCATTTTCAGCCACATCATCCATTCTTCTGGTGCGAATTTGCACTTCCACCCATTTTTTGTTGGGACCCAGCACGGTCGTATGGAGGGATTCGTAGCCATTGGATTTGGGGAATGTGATCCAGTCACGCAACCGTTCAGGATTGGAGAGGTACTCTTCGGTCACAACAGAAAAGACTTGCCAACACTCGGCTTTTTCATTTTCCGGCTTGGAGTTGAGAATGACCCGAATGGCAAATAGATCGTATACTTCATGGAAATCCACCTTTTGCTTCTTCATCTTGTTCCAGATAGAAAAGATGGATTTGGTGCGCGCCTTCATCTCAAAATCGAAACCCCTGTTCTGCAGCTTGACCTCGATGGGCTTCACGAATGCGGAGACAAATCTTGCCCGTTCGAGGGTGGTCTCCTGTAGCTTTCCGATGATGTAGTTGTAATCGTCGGGATGCAAATATTTCAGGGAGAGGTCCAGAAGTTCCGAATTCACCTTGTAGAGTCCCAACCGATGGGCCAAAGGGGCATACAGGTGCCAGGAATCAATGGCATAGCGCTGCTGCAGATCGGCAGGCAGCTGGTTGAGGTGGCGCATGTCCTGCAACTGATCCGCAATCTTGATGAGAATGACCCGGACATCTCCCGATAAGGCCAGCATCAGTCGACGAAAGTTTTCGCTCTGCAAGGCAATGTTCTCGGTATTCAGCGAATTGATCTTGTGAATGCCTTCGAGCATCTCGGCTACTCCCGGCTTGTATTCCTTCCGAATCTCCAGCACCGGAATTTCCTGGTCCTTCCTGTCATAAACATTGTGCAGCAGACAAACAATCAGTGCATCGGTCGACAAGCCCAGTTCCATGACCGCAATTTTTCCAACCGAAATGGAATGCTGCAGAATGTATTCTCCATTTTCCCACTTTTGGTCACCGACCCTATTCAATGCATGGCCCATGGCCTTGTTCAGCAAGGGATAATCCTCTTCCGGGACATGACCCCTGATCGCATCCTTAAGCTTATCAAAGCTGTAAAGGATTGCTGCGGCTCCTGAAGTATCCATAACCTTCCGATTAAGCTTTTAACAATTCAACTGTCCCAAACCATTGCGGCAGATGAAAATCAGGTTCCCTGGACCCGACCGGACTCCAGGAAAGGAAATGTGGCATGGCAGTCTTGTCGCCACATTTGTAGAAATTGGCCCTGAAGGTATCCCCTCCGTTGAAACCCAGCAGATCCAAAGGAATGGAGACCGTCAGCTTCCAATCAAACGGATCACCTTCCTTCGGTTGTCTCTCCGGATTCATCGATGGATAACGACCGATCCGTTCCATCACCGATCCGTCCAGAAACTTGCGCTGTTTCTTCGTGCCCAGGGCAGAAAGGCAGATGCCGCAGGCGTTGAATTCGAAATTCCGGTAGACGATTTGTTCTCTTTGGGCCGGCAATGCCTCTTCCGTCGCTACACTGCAAAAAAATTCAGCACAACAATCTTCCCAGACATGCCCTTGATCCCGATCTGCCTGACACCGGTAATAGTCGCCCCTGATCTCATAATGCAGCCAAAGATCGGTTTGAGACCAGGCTACCCAAACTGCAGCAACGGGGCTGTAGGGAAATTCCAGCCAGTTGACGGTCGATATTTCTGCCAGGGCTCCGTGTTGTTTCAGTGCGGTCACCCGCTCCTGTGGTGCGCGTTCGTTTAACCTGGAAATGAAGGGAACAGACAATTTTTTGGAAACAGAAGGGTTCATGGTCTCGGGTGTAAGGATTCTTTGAGTAATATTAACTCAAAATGGCTTCAAAAAAAAATCGTAT
>JAJTBP010000160.1 GCA_021286825.1 Marinilabiliales bacterium
CATCCTAAATTCCACACGGATCACACAATTGCCGAATTTACCCCCCGTCCAATACAGCAGACCCATGCCACCCTTTCCATGGATCATGCCCTCCTCAACCACCATATCCCCCTTCCCGACATGTTTCCAACCGGTGAGGTCCTTGCCATTGAACAATTGGATCCAGCCTGCTTGAGCGGGTTGACCAAAACCGGCCTTACTTCCCATGATGAGCAAACCTGTAAACAGAATCAAAAATAATTTTTTCATATCGTATGGTATTGATTATAAATCCATTTAACCACTTTAGTCTTCGACTAATCCGTGCATTGCACCTAAGCGGTCTTCATCGATCCACCATCAAATTTATGATTAATTTCTATGCAGGATATCGGTCATACAATTTTTATTGTGGCATTGAATTGGGTAGGCAAAATGGCAATTCCAAAACACCTTCTGTCTGCCAAGGAAAGATTCCTTCCTGTTTTTTGGGAACAAAATACTCCTGAAACATGCATGAGAGCTGATTTTTTGATAATTTCGGATCGCCAAGGATACCCGTTCAACATCGGTTCGCCAGAGTGATCTTCAGACCCCGACCTGTCCACGCTAGCAACTAACCTTGGGTTTCCGTTCCCGGTTAAAGGCGCAAGGGTGCCTGATTCCAGGATAACTGGTTGCAAAACTGTTGCCAGTTGGTTAGTATTTGCTTTTCAAACGTTCGATTCCATGAAAAAAAATGTTTTGTTACTTGCTTTGATTTTGGGCCACCTCCTCATGTTTGCCCAATCCAACCCGCTACGCATTGCCACTTACAACCTCCGTTACGACAATCCACAGGACGGTGACAACGTTTGGCAAAACAGAAAGGAAGCCCTCCGGTCGCTCATCCGCTTTCATGATTTCGATCTATTCGGGACCCAGGAGGGTCTGATCCACCAATTGAAGGAGATTGCACAACCCGGCGATCTTGCCTTTACCGGTCATGGACGGGAGGATGGCAAGGAGGCGGGCGAACATTCGGCCATCTTCTACAAGAAAGATCGATTCGAATTGTTGGACTCGGGCGATTTCTGGCTCAGCGAAACGCCCGACAAGCCCTCACTGGGATGGGATGCCACCTGTTGCAGCAGGATCTGTTCCTGGGGCAAGTTCAGGGACAAGCAGGATGGGAAACGCTTCTATTTCTTCTCCGTCCATTTTGACCATCAGGGGGTCGAAGCAAGAAGGCAATCGGGTATCCTGATGGTGAAAAAGATCAGGATGATCGCCGGAGATACGCCTGCCATCTGTGTCGGAGATTTCAACTCAACGCCGGATACCGAACAGATCCAGACCATGCAAGGTCTCCTCAGCGATGCCCGGCAAATCACGCTGCAACCACCCTACGGTCCGGAAGGGACCTTCAATAGCTTCAAATTCGCTCAGCCGGAGGCTTCGCGGATCGACTACATCTTCCTTAGCAAAGGGATTCGAGTCGATCAGTATGGTGTACTGACCGATTCCTACCAGGCCAGATACCCATCCGACCATTTTCCGGTTACTGCCAAAATTATCCTTCCATAAACACCCATCATGAAGAGAATATCCCTCTGGATTCTGCTGGTCCTCACCCTGCAGACCAGCCTCCCTGCTGCAACGGTTGTCCCGGCCAAAGTCAATGACCAGCTGATACCGGCCGCCTCGGTCCAGATGACCGGCTTCATCGGTAGCCGTTTCGATGATTCCTACAACCACCGCATCCTGGCGCAGGATGTTGACAAACTGATCGCCCCCTTTCTGAACCGGACGGAGACCAGCTGCTGGCAGACCGAGTTTTGGGGCAAATGGTTCACCTCGGCGGTGCTGGCCTATCGCTATCGACCCGAACCACGGCTCAAGACCATCCTGGATGAGGCCGTCCAAAAGCTATCCGGCACACAATCGGCCGATGGCTACATCGGCAACTATGCCGACGAGAAGCACCTGGCTGCCTGGGATATCTGGGGCCGAAAATATTGCATGCTTGGCCTGATTGCTTACCATGAACTGACCGGTGACAAAAAAGTGCTGAAGGTGGCTTCCGGCATCGCCGACCATCTGATGAAAGAGCTGAAAGATCGCAATGCCCTGATTGTCAGACTTGGAAACCACCGGGGCATGGCCGCCTCCTCCGTGCTCGAACCCATCTGCCTGCTTTATGTCCGTACCGGAGAGAAACGCTTTCTGGATTTTGCAGAAGAGATCGTCCGGCAATGGGAAACACCCGACGGACCGCAACTCATTACCCGTTCGGTATCCGACGTTGCCTCCCGTTTCCCCAAACCGAGTGGCAGCTGGTACGGATGGGAACAGGGGCAGAAGGCCTATGAAATGATGTCTTGTTATGAAGGATTGCTGGAGCTCTACCGGATCACAGGGAAACCCGAATACAGACAGGCTGTCGAACTGACCTGGGACAACATCCTGCGGACGGAGATCAACCTGGCCGGATCCGGCTCCTCCGTGGAGACCTGGTTTCATGGGGCCGATCATCAGGCGCAGCCTGTCTTTCATTACCAGGAGACCTGCGTCACTGCAACCTGGATCAAATTGACACAACAACTGCTCCGCCTGACTGGGGAGGCAAAATATGGGGATGCCATCGAAACCACCTTCTACAATGCCCTTCTGGGGGCAATGAATTTCGACGGATCCGATTGGGCCAAATATACACCACTGGAAGGTCAGCGACTGGAAGGTGATGAGCAGTGCCACATGGGACTCAACTGCTGTGTTGCCAGTGGACCCCGCGGACTCTTCACCCTGCCGATCACAGCGGTGATGGCAGACAGGAAAGGGGTACAGGTCAACTTCTTCCTGCCCGGATCCTATGTTGTCGCCACACCCGACAAACAATCACTCACCCTGACCCAGGAGACGGCTTACCCCGAACAGGGAACCGTCAACATACGCATCGGTCTGGCCAAAGCCGAAGAGATGACCCTTTCGGTAAGAATTCCCTCCTGGAGCAAGACGACCCTGCTGTTGGTGAACGGTGAAGAAAAGAGCGTTACACCGGGCGAGTTGGCCGTCATCCACAGGATTTGGAAATCGGACGACAAGATCGAACTGCGTCTAGACTTGCGGGGACGGGTGGTCCGGTTGGGAGAAAATCCTTCCAATATGGCCATTCTCCGCGGACCGGTGCTGCTGTCAAGAGACGAACGACTGGAAGGGCCGGCAATGGAGGCCATCCTCACTCCCGTCACCGGCAAGGATGGATCCTTCGATGTCCAGCCAGTGGCCAAGCCAGGCAAAGAGATCTGGATGGAGTTTCAGGCGCCTTTCATGCCGGAGTCCTATCGTGAGGCCGGAGCGAAACCGGTTCAGGTGCACCTGTGCGATTACGCCTCTGCCGGGAATGCACGTGAAGGTCATCCGGTCTTCAGGGTCTGGTTGCCGCAACTCTATGACCCAAGAAAATAAAGGAGGTCAACCGGATCATCTGCCATGGAATGCCCTGGATTCGGACCATCAAATCAAATCACTGAATTTCAACACACCCAACACAACAAAACTTTGCAATGAAGCGGATTTTTCTATGGATTGCCTTTTTCTCCAGCCTAACCCTATGTCACGCACAAAAAACCAAAATGAATAGCGCCTTACTGATCATCGACATTCAAAACGACTATTTTGAAGGAGGAACGGCCCGGCTCGTCGATCCGGACAAAGCCAGCCACAATGCCAAAGTCCTGTTGCAACATTTCAGGAAAAACAATCTACCCGTCATCCACGTGCAACACTTGGCCACACGGGCCAATGCCACCTTTTTCCTTCCGGGAACGAAAGGTGCCGAGATCCATCAGGATGTAAAACCACTCAGCAATGAAAAAATTGTGGTCAAACATTTCCCAAACAGCTTCAGGGATACCGATTTACTAGATTACCTCAAATCGAGAAGCATCACGGATCTGGTGATCTGCGGCATGCAGACGCACATGTGTGTGGATGCCACCACCCGCGCAGCCAAAGATCTGGGGTTCACCTGTACCTTGATTGGTGATGCCTGTGCGACCAAAGATTTGGAAGTCAATGGCACCAAAGTCCGGGCTGCCGATGTGCAAACCGCTTTCCTGGCTGCCCTCAACAACTTCTATTCCACGGTCATGACAACGGATCAATATCTGAAACAACATTGAACAATTGATCGTGCCCAGACAAGTAATATCGGGGGATCGCTACCGATAATGGATTCCCTCCCCGAATTTATACAAGGCATAACCATCCGGTTCAAGGTACCCCGGAACATCGGGTTTGTTCTCCAGCACAACCTTCATGGAAGAAGGAATGGTAAAGGGCAGTTTTCCTGTCGGATTGAACTTACCGGTCACCACATCCAACAGCGCTTCCTGCGTGGTTCCAAAGGTGGCCAGCACCCCTTTCAGTCCGGCAGGTTCCAGTTCATCAATCACCCATGGATTGGTGAAATTAATGGCCACAACGGTCGGCTTGCTCCGCACCAACTCCTTCACATGCGCCACATCGATCCGATTCTTGGAGAGGCTCAGGTCGATCGGTGTACCGGCTGAACTGAACAAGCCCCCTCCATTGGGTATCAACCAAAGCAACACCACATCTGCCTCCTCTTTGGTCGAAACGAATTGCACACCCCAGGGATTGACCTCCGGCTTGATTACCCTTGACGGACTTTTGCTCCGGCCATTGTCGTAAAGGGTCTCGAAAAAGACTTTCTTGCCTGCCTTCAACGGCAACAGATGGTCGCTGTTGCGCAGCAGCACGATCGACTTCCGCATGGCAAGGTCCCCTTTCTTCTGAAACTCCGGATGCCCCACCAATTGGGCTGCCCGTTCGGGATCGACATAGGGATTCTCGAACAAACCCAGCTGGAATTTCTCCTTCAACAAGCGGGTAATGGATTCGTTGATCCGTTCTTCCGAGACCATCCCTTTTTTGACGGTCTCCAGCAAAATCGAGGGATCTGCATTACCGGAGAAGATGTCCACCCCGGCCAGAAGCGCTTTTTGGTAACGCTCCGGAATGGTCAGGTTCTCAACTCCCCAGGGCATCATGTCGATGGGACCGGTATCCGAATTGATGATCCCCTGGAAACCCAACCGCGTACGAAGGGTATCCCGGATGATCGCCTTGTTGTAGGAATAACCTACCTCTTCAAACTGCGGACCGGTAGGCCGCGAATAATAGGGCATGATGGCCGATGTACCGGCTTTGATGGCGGCTTTGAAGGGAATCAGATGGTACTGAAACATTCCCCCGGGATAGGCCTGATTTTTGCCCCAATCGAAATGGGAATCCTGACCATCCACCTGCGGACCACCGCCAGGAAAATGCTTGGTGGTCAGGGCAACCGAATTGGGTCCGAGATGAGCCCCCTGAAATCCCTGAACAATGGCTGTTATCATTTTTGCGGCCAGGTCGGCATCTTCGCCAAAGGTACCTTCGATGCGCTGCCAGCGGGGTTCAGTGGCCAGGTCGGCCATGTACATGTATCCCTTTCGCAAACCCACCGAACGCCATTCGATGGCTGCAATGGCACCAAACTCCCGGACCAGCTTGAAATCGCGCATGGCTGCCAGACCCAATTCACCCGGCCATTTGGAGAAGGTCGTGGTTCCGACACTCAGTCCCACGGAGTTGTCCACCGTCACATGGTTCCGGGGATTGGAAGCCACGATCGCGGGTATCCCCAGTCGGGTATTCTCACACAAGGCCTGAAGGTTGTTCGACCATTCAGCGAGGGTTCGCGCATCCGTGTTCGCACGCAAGATGAAATGCCGAAGGTTGAGGGTTTTTACCGCCTTGGTGGTTCCCGCTGCCGTCATGTTGGGAACCGGAAGGGGCTTGCGCGTAAACATGTTGACTTGCTGAATCAGGTCCTCCTCGTTGAAACCACTGCTGATTTTCGTGTTGGAAGACCCCTGCTGAAAAGCCTGATCGCCCGCCATCCGTGTGGTACTGATGACCATGAAGCCAACCTTCTCCTCCAAGGTCATCCGGGCGACAAGGTCACTTGCCCGCTGTTCTGCCGGAAGTCTCCAATCCTCATACGGGTCCAGCTGGTGGTTCCCGTTGAGATCCTTGAAGACAAGCTTGCCAATCTTCAACAATTCAGCACTCCTGTGCCCCAAAACAGGCTGCGAAGCCCTTTTTGCCCCGGCTTGCAGGGAGATCAACAGGAAAAATACAAGGAACCAAGTGACGACACGCCAATGGCAGAACCATCCGTTTTTTTTCATTTTGCTTGGGTATTAATCTGGTCTTGAAAGCATTTCGGGCTTGAGCCAAAGGCTAAAAATAGCAAATATTATGGCCTGGATAAAATGTATTCCCCATTTTACCCAAAAGCCCTGGTCGGGACTATGGATTTATTTGCCACTAGCAAACAAATCCATGGTGTAGGCAAACCGGGTATTGTCCGACCACACCTGGTATTTTTCCAGTGGGCGTGGGCCGCAACCGTTCGATCCCACCCCAAGGGTCCGGGTAGAAAGGCAAAGGACGGTGGCTTTGCTGGCGGGAAGATCGATTTTGTATTCGACGGGGAACATCTCCTCATCGGTATGGGGCAACGCGGTGAACTGCATCAGTTGCTCATCCGATCTGAACATCAGTCCGCTCGTCGCTGAACCATCGAGTTTGACCCACCGGACCTCCTCGTGATTGCCACGATCCATCGGCTTTTCATAGGCATACTGGTCATTCAGGGCTGTTTCGTACAAACCCACATCGGCACCACTTTTGCGGTCGGCATAATTTTCGATCGGACCGCGTCCAAAATAGTTTAGATGGTCCAGTTTTTTGTCCAGCAGCATGCGGATCCCAATTCTGGCCAGGTTGATGCGTAACCCGGTAAAACGAAGGTCATTCTCGACATGGATGGTACCATCTCCCCGAATCAGGTAGGTGGCTGTGTGTTGCACCCCAAAACCCTCCTTGCCGGTTGCATGGATCGTAGCGACCACTCGAACGGTATGGATATCCAGGGTCTCTGCCGTCAGACCCGCGAGGGAGAATTGCAGGGAATCGACCCCAAACTTATGCCATTGGGCGAAGGCCCACATATCGTCGTTGCGGTGGGCTGCCCTCCATAAGTGCAGGCGTGGGGCTCCGTCGGCTGCCAGCAGATTGTTCCCGTTTTTGTTCAGCTGCGTCATCTGACCGCTTTTTTTATCGAACACGATGGAGAATCCTTCACCGCTGACCGTCATGAGTGCAACTCCCTGCACCAATTTTAACGGCTTCTGCTGTTGCTTTTCGGCGATCGGCAGGGTGTTGACGGGCAGTTGAAATTGGGCCGAAGCCACTTCAAACCCCTTGTCTGCCCACAACGTTTTCTCCTTCTGTGTGTAGGAGACACGCAGGAAATATTCGGCACCCGCCTTCGGATGGTTCACTTTGTAAGGGATATAGGCCCTACCTTCCCTTCGGGCCGGAATACGCGGCAGGCTGAAGGTTCCCTTGTCAATCTCTACCCCATTTTCGGTGAGGCTCCAGGAGGCATCGAATCCATTGAGTGAGATAAACTGAAATTTGTTGCGGATACGAATGGTTCCGAAGGCCGGCTCTGCCAGATCGGTAGCGATCCACTGATAAGCCTTTTTCATCTCCGGGTAGTGCGGTTTAATGGTCTTCCGATCCCATGCTACCACCCCTTTGTGGATGAAATAGTGGTCATTTGGAACCTCACCGAAACCTCCGCCATAAGCCAGAATGGGATGATTGGGATCCCGTCGGTTCCAAAGGGCCTGATCCTGGTATTCCCAGATGGCACCCCCCACAATCTCGGGATTGTTGTCGAATACATCGATGTATTCGGCCAGTGAACCCATGGAGTTGAACATGGCATGGGCATATTCACAAATGTAGAAGGGTTTGGTCAACTCCTTGTTCTGAGCGATCTTCGCAAAATCCTCCGGCGTGCCGTACATCTTCCCATCGAAATCGGTGGGATTACCCTTGCCGATCCCGTAGCATTCAAAATGGACAAACCGGGTGGGATCGATCTGCTTGATCACACGGATCGCCTCATCGAAAT
>JAJTBP010000161.1 GCA_021286825.1 Marinilabiliales bacterium
CGGCATGGTGGCCGTGATGATCTATGGGATTCATGTTTGGGTTGGCGGTTTGCTTTGGAAAGGGTATGACCCGTTGCAGCAACCGATCAGTGATCTGACAGCCACAGGGGCACCCAACCGGGTGTTGCTGTTGTGGCTTACCTCTGTTTATGGGGTACTGGCGCTCCTTTTTGCCATCTCTCTTGTGGCGAGTGCCGACCGGAGGCGACACCCTTTCGTCTTTTGGGGTGGTCTATCCTTCGTGCTTTTACATGGGGTATCCATCTCTTACAATTTTTTTCCACAGGATTTACCCGGCTCGCCGGCCACTTTTGCAGGGACGATGCATCTGGTGGTGACCGGTTTGATTGTGCCTTTTACCCTTCTGAGTCCGTTCCTGATCGGATCTGGATTGGTCCAAACCAGGCTTCACAAGAGGTTGGGGCAATTTTCCATTTTATGTGGTTTGCTTATCCTGGCATTCGGGACAGCAACGGCCCTCTTCTTCGTGCGGCATCTGCCCTATTTTGGTTTGGTGGAACGGATGAACATCGGAACCCTGCAGATCTGGACATTTGTTTTGTCTTACCAGCTGACCCGACATCATGGGATATCGGAATAGCCTCTGGATAACGCTTTGCCTGATTGGGCTGGCATTGGTCCCTTGCCAGGCACAGGAGGAGCATCAGGCGTCCCATCCGGGTCCTTCGTGGTTTGTCAACCTTTACCACCAGCATCAGGACTTCTTCGGTAAGCCCTTTTCATTTCAAGGCATGGAGAGTGGGCTGATTCTCGACCGACATTGGTATATTGGAGGGTATGGTTCCTGCTTTGCCTCACGTTTGACAGCTACCGTGGAATCCAATCGATTACAGGTTTGGATTGGGCAGGCAGGACTTCTTGCCGGCTACCTGGGAAAAGGAGGAAAGAAGCTTTATCCCGGTGTGCAGGTTTCGGGCGGGAGCTTCTGGATGTACTATACGGAATGGGCAGCCGGAAATGTGGAGGGAAGCGCCACAGAAAACAGCCTTCAAGGGAGGGTGATCACGCCATCCTGTTTTGTAGCGTATGATCCATGCAAATGGTTCAATGTTCGCATGGGACTCTCCTATCCCATCTATCGTTTTGAAGCGGGACACTTTGAAAGAAGAGAATTGGATCATCTTTCTTTTACCTTTGGACTTGTCTTCCGAAGTGTGCCGAACCGGAGAAAATGACGAAACTGGCGTGAATGGCGGGCCCGGCGATCCGCGGAGGCGGAAAAATAAAAACCAGACAGATGAAAAAAAGCAAGACTCCCTTGTTGCTCCTGAGCATGTTGATGGCCCTGCCGACAATGGCGGGGGAAACCAAAAGGATGGTACGAATCGCGGAAATCGAGATTGTACCCCAGTATCTTGACGCCTACCAAAAGATTCTGGTGGAGGAGGCCAGTGCCTCGATCCGGCTGGAACCGGGGGTGCTCTCCATTTTCCCGATGTTCGAGGCTGATCATCCCGAAAAGGTTCGGATCCTGGAGATCTATGCCTCACGCGAAGCTTATGCGGAACATCTGAAATCGGACCATTTTCTGAGATACAAATCACTGACGCAAAAGATGGTAGCCTCTCTACGACTCGTTGAGATGGGAGAAATGGAGGATCAATTTGTGTCAAAGCTGTTCAAAAAAGCACCTTAAACGATGCCTGTCCAACCAAACGGTAAGTTGGGATGGGTACTTGCCACGGATGGATCTACAAGAAAAAGCACCTCTTTCTTCGCGAGAATTTGTCCGGGTAGAGTTGCTCCGACAGGTCAACCCACTTCGTTTTATATTTTTGATTATCAATGCTTTATAAAATTCCAACCCATGTAAGAGGCAACATGATCTGACCCTTCCGGATGGATTGCCTTTGATTTGCCGTTAACTTTTTTTAAAAGATTATGTATACAAGGGGAAAGTTTGCTGATGAAGATCCGAATCTCTAACCTACTTTTTGTTTTGTTGCTTGTCTGTAGCCTGGGCGTTGCAGGCAAGGAATCATCCCGCTTTCCTGACCCATTTCAATCCAAAGCCGACACCAGCACCGTCAAGCAGTTGAGTGATTTGTGCTGGAATTACAGGTTTAAATCGGCTGATTCTGCACTCTTTTTTGGTCGGCAGGCGCTGGATCTGGCACAAAAACTTCGTTACAACCGAGGCATTGCCCAGGCGTACAACGATATGGCCATCATCTATATTGACAAAGGGAATTTCAGGAGTGCCCTGAAATTTCTGGATGAGGCGATGAAGATCCGAAAGCAGCTGAATGACTCAACGGGTTTGGCCGCCTTGTACAACAAACTGGGCATCATCGCTCAGAAGCAGGGTCGGCTGAAAGAAGCCCTTCAGCACCAGATTGAAGCCCTGAAACTCTATCAGGCGCTTCATCTGGACAAATGGATTGGATACAGTCTCAACAACATTGCGATCGTTCATCAGAATCTGGGAAACAACGACAAAGCGCTGGAATATCATGAAAAGGCGCTGGAATACAGGATACGGCTGCATGACAGGGAGGGAGAGGCCACCAGTTATGGCAACATGGCCAACATGTATGCAAGGATGCATGACACCCTCCAATCGCTCCGCTATTATGAAAAGGCGCTGGATCTTTCGAAAGAACTGAAGCGTGAGGAGTTGGTAAGCGCCAATCTAAGCAACATCAGCAACCTCTACATGGCCAAGAAGGATTACAAGCGTGCTCTGGCCCTGCTGAACGAATCCCTGTTGATTAAGGAACACTTGAGTGATTCGAAGGGGGTCTCCTCTACCCTATCGCGGATTGGGACTGTTCTCACCGAGACCGGCAGGTACCGGGAAGCGGCACGTGCCCTGAACCGATCGCTCAAAATTGCGAAATCGCTGGGTGTGGTGGAAGAGGAGTTGAGTGCCCTGCTGGGGTTGGCTGAGCTGAAGGCACATGTACAACAACCCGATAGTTCGTTTATCCTGATGAATCGATACATCTCGCTGCATGATTCGGTCTACGACAACCGTTTAAAGCAGCAGATCATGGATGTGCAGACCCAGTATGAGACGGAGAAGCTGGAGCAGGATCTGGATTTGGTCAAGAAAGACAATGCCTTTGCGGAAATCAAACTGAAGCAGCGAAAAACAGAGTTTTGGCTGTTGATTTCGATGTTTGTTTCGTTTGCCGGAGGTGGCATCTTCCTCTTCTACCGTCATCAGCAGCGGCAAAAATCGGCTAGTCATGCAGAACGGATCAAGGAGCAGGAGCTTCGGATGCAGGCTGTATTCGAGGCACAGGAGAGTGAGCGAAGGCGTATTGCCAAGGAACTGCATGATGGCATTGGTCAGACCCTGGGAGCCATCCGGTTGAACTACCAGGGGTTGGCTGAAAAAACAGACCGTCCAGAACTGGCCGGAGAATTCAAGATGGTGGAGACGATGTTGTCGAATGTGGGAGCTGAAGTTCGAAACATCTCGCATCAGATGATTCCGAAGGAGTTGGAGCAATTCGGATTAATACCGGCCATAACAGGAATGCTGGATCTTCCTCTCGGCAAGAGTGCCCCTGAGATTACCTTTGAACATTCCGGCTTCACGGAGCGGCTTGGGCAACAGATCGAACTGACCATCTTCAGGGTATTGCAGGAGTTGGTCAGCGATGTGATCAAGCATGCGCGGGCACGGCACCTGACCATCCAGTTGATCCGTTTGTCGACCCATGTGGTTTTGAATGTAACGGATGACGGGATCGGTTTCGACGTCGAAGGCAAAGAAAAGAGCGGCATCGGATTGTTGAACATTGCCAGCCGCGTTGATGCGGTGAAAGGCCATCTCCACATGGAATCAGCGCCCGGTCAAGGCACCAGTGTCACCATCAGAACCCCCATATCATGAGAGAGATCCATCTTTTGTTGGTAGATGACCACCAGATCATTCTGGATGGTTTGAAATCGTTGCTGAGTAATCAGGAAGATATTCAGGTCCTGGCCGAGGCCAATGACGGCAGAGAAGCCTTGCGATTGTTGGGATTGCTTCAGATAGACGTGGTGCTAATGGACATCGACATGCCCGTGCTGAATGGGATCGACACATTGAAGGAGATCCGTAAATTGTACAAAGAGGCGAAGGTGATCATTCTCTCGATGCACAATGAAGCCGGAATGATCAAAAGTCTCATGGATCTCGGAGCCAGCGGATATCTGTTGAAAAGTTGTTCCCAACATGAGCTGACGGAAGCGATCCGTTGGGTTTCCCAGGGGAACCGGTATTTCTCGTCTGATGTTACCCTGTCCCTTTTGAAAACGAGCAGTGAGCCCTCCGGGGAATCGCGCACCGAGATGTTGACGGAACGGGAGACGGAAATCCTGAAACTGATTGCCGGCGGATTTTCCAACCGGGAGATCGGTGACAAGCTTTTCATCAGTCACCGCACCGTGGATACCCATCGCACCAATCTGATGAAGAAGATACAGGTCAACAACATCGCAGGCCTGATCAGCTATGCCATTCGTTACGGTCTCGTGTAACCCCACCTCCCCACTCTCGCTTTCTCTACATATCTGATGACCCAAACTGCTGTCTGTCGGCCATGGCCGATGGTCTGAGGCCTCCTTTTACCTTTCCCCCATCCCACCGGATTGCAAGATCCATGGCCTTTTCGCCGACCCTTGACGGTTCGCATTCCTCTTGCTGAACAGCCTCCCCCCTTTTGCCCTCAATCTACGTGAAAAGTCGTAGTGATTTACGTACTACACCCGATTTCAGCGGTTCTACGGCTCCGCTACTTTTGCCCTTGTTCGATGCTGCTGTCCCAACGGACCACCTAACCCCGTCCCGGATCGATGGTACAACCATTCCCGGAGGCGATCCCCCGAAAGGGTTTAAATCGTTTGAAATGCTTCAAAATGCTATTTGGCTGAACATGGGAAGATTAAGAGACAATTGGGCGATTCTGATCACCGGAATGTGGATGACTGCCATGATGGCCATTCCCTTTTCTGAAAGTCGGGGGCAATCGGCGAACTCCGATTTTGAGCGGATAAAGCTTCTGGAGGCGGGTTCTGAACTGACCGGCATTGCCTTATCACCGGACCACCAAACCCTGGCGTTGAGTTTCAAGAACGAGCAGCCCATCCAGCTGTTTGACTGGAGTCGTCAGAAGAAAGTTCTGGAGATTCCAGGTGGGCGATGGTCGTCCGGATCCAGGATTCAATTTTCTGCCACGGGGCGTTACTTGATGGCGAAGGAGATTCGGTACACGGATTTCAGTCAGAACAGGGATCGGAGTCTTGACGTGGCTGTCTTTGATCCGAAAACAGGTGAAGTGGTCAAACAGCTGAGCAAAATCAAGGACGCGGCGATATCTTCCGATGAACAAAGTCTCGTCACGCTATCTGCAGATGTGATCGATTGGTGGTCGTTGCCCGCTGGAGACCATTTACGTTCCTACCGGTTTGAAGGGGCTGGAAATGCCCTCGCCATTTCACCGGATGGACAAAAACTGGCTCTTTCGGGAAGGGTATTCTCTGACACGTACAAATCGCAGTTCAAGAAGAACCGCAAAGGGTTGAAGGAGGCGGTCCGGTACAAACAGGTCATCCATTTTCTGGATGCCCAATCCGGTTCGTTGATTGGCACGGCAGATGCGTTTTACGATGTGGTGTACAATCTCGCTTTTCTTCCAGGAGAACCGCTGTTGTTTGTCTTTCAGACACCGGATGTGCGGATACAATCGGAGAACAAACGGTTGAGTTATGTCAATCTGATCGACACCCAGGAGATGAAACCGCTTCGGAGGGGTTATACCAGTCGATCCCTTTACCAGCCAGACCTGAAGGTGAGTCCGGACAGACAGTATTTTGCCATCCATTCCAAAGGCAACCGTTTTCAGGAAATCCATCTGTACGACTATTCCACCGGAACCCTGGAGAAGCGGTTTGAGCTGGCGCAACGCTTTTTCGAAAAATCGGATGGAGAAAAGCTGATCAACAGCTCCCGACCCGGGTTCATCTTTCTACCCGGTGGCAAGGCCATCTTGATTGCTATTGGCAACCAATTGATTCAATGGAACTTCAATCAAACGGAAAAACCATGAGAGTACTGATCATTTGTCTTTTGGCCCTTACCTGTACCACCCTTCGTGGGCAGACCGGGGCAAAGCTTGAAAGGATGGAAGAGGTGACAGACCAGGCCAAAGCAGAACTAAAGCGTGCCATGGAATCACCCGAAGGCAAGCTCTATCTGTTTGGCAAGAAACGTCACATCGTGGGGGAATACACCCTGCAGCTGACCATCCGGAACAAGGGAGAGGTGGTGTCGGTCTATGTTGCAGACCGGAAAGGCGGAGACATTTCCTCACAGAACATCCTGAAAGACAAGCTACTGGATTTCCAATTCAGCTTCAGATTACCTAAAAACAAGGATTACAAATTAAGTTATACGTTCAATTTTTAAAACCGATCATCATGAAAAAAATCGTCTTTTTAGTCATTATGCTTCTTACGGTTCATTGGGTAAGGGCACAGGAGGACATGTCGGTCGTTTGGGAGACCAAATTGGGCCACAAGATCCAGCACACAGGCACCGCATTGGAGGGCGCACGCAGCTATGCTGCCTCGGACAAGGAGATTTCCTTGTTTGATAATAAGACCGGCAAGGTCATCTGGAACAAGCAATTTGATGACATTGCACCCAAGTTGCACAAAATTGATGAGTTGATTCCATTTTGGGATTCCAGAACCATCTTCCTTTTTGACAGGAAATTGGGAAAAGACCTGATGGCCTGTATGGATCTGGAGACAGGCAAGTTGCTTTGGAGCACCGACAAGTACCAGGATGTAACGGAAGAATCGGTCACCTACATCGGTGAAGAAGATTGCTTCGCCATTGCCTTGAAGAAGGAGCTGGTCTACATCAGGGCCCGAACAGGAGAAGAATTGTGGAGCACCGAGAAGTTTCATGGGGTAGTTGGTCAGTACATCTTCGATGGCAATGAGCACACGCTGACCATGGTCAATTTTGTCCCCTCGCTGCTGGGTGCCTTGTTTTCCGGCCTCAAGAACCAGATTGCCAAGATCGATCTCCGGACGGGTGAAATCATTTGGGAAAACACCTTTGTGGGACGTGCTGAGCGGAAGGTTATCTCCAGGCAATTCATCTATAATCTCAGCAAGGTGAATGACAAGGTTTTCCTACGTCTGAACGGTATGCAGGTCTACGACTACAAGACAGGTGCCAATTTGTGGTCGGCCCATTACGATTTCACGCCTGAACATGTGGTCGGCAAGCCTCTCGGGGTGAAAAACTTCGGTGTTTACGGTACTGTGGCCGATCCGGTGGTTGTAGGCGATGACATTTATGTTCTCGACATGCAAAGCCGAAGCAAGCAATATGTCAAGAAGTACGACATCCAAACCGGCAAGTTGCTCTGGAGCTCTCCTGAGATCAAGGATGCGAAGGCCATACCCGGAATGAAGGTAATCGGAGACAAGGTATTGCTCCAGATCGGCGGGATCGTGGAGAAGCAATTCACCAAGGTGATCCGCACGGCTGATGCCACCATTACCGAGTACATTGTGGAGTTTGAGAATGTCAATCCATGTGGTGTGCAAGCCTTCAACACCGGTGACGGAAAGCTGGTCTGGGAATCCGAAAGGTTCCGGAGAGGCATCACCAACATGATCAATTTTGGGAACAATGTGATTGTCTGCTCAGGAAAGGCACTCTATTCGCTAGATCTGGCAACGGGTGCAGAGAAATATGAATCGCCCGTCACGAAAGGAGGGGTCGGACTTGCCACACAGATTCAACCCTTCCAGGATGATCAAATCGTGGTGGTAGGAGAAAAGGGTGTCTCCACCTTCAGTGCCTCGACGGGTGAAGTCATACACTCCGGAAAATACCGCAAATCGTTCTTCATGGACCGGGTCGACAACATCCT
>JAJTBP010000162.1 GCA_021286825.1 Marinilabiliales bacterium
CAACCCCGCTTCACCGGATGGATCAACCTCGGCGGCAAACGGGGACCCCTCACCGGCGTTGACTCCATCGGCTTCCGCATGCTGGCCCCCATCGGCAACCCGGTCCTTGAACTCCGCTCGGTCTCCCTCTCCGCAACCGATCCTGGCGACAGCTACCTCGGCAAAAAACCGGTCGTCGACGCCTTCGGTCAATGGAACCTTGGCAATTTCGACGGCAAAGTCCACTCCCTCAAACAGCTGCAGCGGGAATGGGCTGCCGAAGAGGCATTGCCTGCCACCAATCCTTTCCATTATAGCCCCTACGGCGGATACCTGGGCCAAAGGGTCTCCCCTGGCGGCTTTTTCCGTACAGAAAAGGTCGACGGACGATGGTGGTTCGTCGATCCCGACGGATACCTCTTCCTCTCTTACGGGGCCGACTGCGTCTCTCCCGGCGGAGGTGGCAACGTCACCAATCCCGAAAAACGACCACCCATCTACCAGGAAATGCCCCCTGCCTCGCTTACCCCACCCAACAGCCGCTTCAACCAGCCCTCCTTTGGCACCTGGAACCTCTTCCGTCGCTATGGTGACACCTATCCCGAAAAATCCAGGGAGATGGTGGTGCGCCGGATGGATCGATGGGGTCTCAACACCATCGGCAACTGGTCGGGGATGGAGGTGATCCGCCTCAACAAAAAACCTTTCATGCTGCAGCTTCGCGGGGTGGGCATCGAAAATGGCGTGATGGGTCTGCCCGATGTCTATGCACCCGAATTCAACGAAAAAGTGACCGCCGCCATACGTGAATTCGTCACCCCTTTCCGCGACAACCCCATGCTGATCGGCTATTTCACCGGCAACGAACCCTCCTGGCTCGGACAGGAGAGCCGCCTCTGCAGCCTCATCCTGGAGGGACCTGACAGACCCTTCAAAAGCGAACTGAAGAAACAGCTTGCCGAAGGCGACACCCCTTCCAAAAGAAAACAATTCATCCACAACACCTTCCGCATCTTCCTCACGACCGTCAACCAGACGTTGAAGCAATTCGACCCGCACCACCTCAACCTGGGGATGCGCTTCGGTCATGTCCCCGAACCCGAGATCCTGGCGATCTGCAAGGATGTGTTCGATGTCTTTAGCTTCAACTGCTACGACCTCTATCCCAGGAAGGAATTCATGGACCGGATCACCACCGCCACCGGACTCCCCATGATCATCGGAGAATACCATTTTGGAACGGTCGACAGGGGAATGGCACAGTCTCTCTGGCAGGTAGACTCCCAGAAGGAACGCGGAGTAGCCTTCCGATTCTATACCGAACAGGCCTATGCCCATCCCGGACTCATCGGTACAGCCTGGTTCCAGTGGTGTGACCAGGATCTCACCGGCAGAAGGGATGGCGAGAACTACAATTGCGGACTGGTGGATGTGACCGACAGACCCTACCCCGAAATGGTCAAGGCCGTCTCTGCCACCGCAGCCCGGCTGTTCGACCTGCACAGCGGCCGATTGGAACCCATCAGCCAAAAACCGCTCCGGGCACGCGGACATGGTTCCGTGCCGGATTTATGGGAAAAGTAACATTCACTTAAAATCCCGGCAACGTTCATCAACTACTTTTGTTAAACCCAAGTCATGAAAAAGTCAAACATGATTCCATGGATCAAGAAGAGCTGCCTTTTGCTGGCAGCCACCTGGCTGGCACTGGCCGGCTTCGCACAACACAACAAAGTGGAGATCTTCCACTACATCTTACCTGAGTTTACCGACGGTACCGTCTTGCTCAAATCAGGAGTAAAACAACGCACCCAACTCAACTACAATGCCTTGACGGAGGAGATGATCTTCGACCAGAATGGCAAGAAGCTGGCCATCGGTCCCGTGGATCAGGTAGATACCGTCTACATCAACGACCGGAAGTTCATCCCCTTCAACAAAAAATTCCTGGAGATCCTCTACCAAAACAAATACCAGCTGCTATCCGAACACCGGTGCTCGGTCATCGATCCCGGGAAACCGGCCGCCTACGGTGGGACCACCCAGACCGGATCCGTTACCTCCTACACATCCTATTTTTCCGGCGGACAGGTGTACGAACTGACCCTGCCGGAAGGAATACAGACCAAGGGATTCACCATCTACTGGGCAAAGGTCGATGGGAAACCGGAACCATTCTTCAACCTCAGACAGCTGACCCGCATGTTCAAGGGAAAAGAAGAGGCCATCAAAAAATACATCAAGGAAAACAAGGTCGACTACGAAAAGGAGGAGAGTCTCATCCCGCTCTTCCACTTTCTCGAACAGCTCTGACCACCCGAAAAATATCATTTAGCGCTCCAAAATCATGAAAAAACTGGATACCCGGTTGATGCACCCCCGTGATCAGATTACCATGGTGATCGACAAAATCTACAAAAGCGGATTGACCACCACATCCGGAGGCAACGTCTCCATCATCGACGACAACGGCGACATCTGGGTCACCCCCTCCGCCGTAGACAAGGGTTCACTCAGACCTGCCGACATCATGGTGATCCGCAAAGACGGATCCATCGAAGGCCGTCACAAACCCTCCTCCGAATACCCATTTCACAGGGCCATCTATGCCTGCCGTCCCGACATCAAGGCCATCATCCATGCCCATCCGCCGGCACTCGTATCCTTCAGCATCGTCCGCCAAATTCCCAACACCAACGTCATCCCGCAAGCCAAAAAGGTCTGCGGCGATATCGGCTATGCACCCTATGAACTGCCGGGCAGCGCAAAGCTCGGCACCGTGATCGCCGGTCAATTCGAAAAGGGATTTCAGGCCGTCATCATGGAAAACCATGGCACCGTGGTGGGTGGAACCGATCTGCAGGACGCCTTCCAACGGTTCGAGACCCTCGAGTTTTGTGGCCGTACCATCCTCTACGGCAACATGATTGGAAAACCCAATTATTTGTCAGACAGCCAGATAGAAGCCTTCGAAGAGCAGATCCCCCACCTCCTGCCCGAGATGAAGGGGGTCGAATATCCCTCCGACGAGCGGGCCATCCGCGAAGAGATCGTCCGGATCGTCCGTCGCGCCTGCAGCCAGGGATTGATGATCAGCTCTTACGGAACCATCTCGGTCCGCTGGAGAAACAACGATTTTCTCATCACCCCGACCAACGAGTCCCGGTGGGACATGCAACTGGAAGACATCGTGCAGATCCGCGACGGGAAAAGGGAAAAAGGCAAACTCCCCAGCCGTTCCACCTGGCTGCACCAGGAGATCTACCGGCGGTTTCCGCACATTCATTCCATCATCCTGACCCAGACGCCCTATCTGATGACCTACAGCGTCACCGCCTCCAAATTCGACGTGCGCACCATCCCCGAAAGCTGGATCTTCCTGCAGGATGTGCCCAATGTGCCCTTCGGATCCCATTTTGCCGGATCGGAGGTCATCCTGGACCTGCTCTCCGAAAATACGCCGGCCGTGATCATCGAAAACGATTCCATCCTGGTCACCGGCGACAAACTGCTGGGAACCTTCGACCGACTGGAAGTAGCCGAATTCAGCGCCAAATCGCTGATCATGTCGCACTCCCTCGGTAGCCTGAACCCCATCAACGATGACCAGGTAGAGGATCTCCGTCGGGTCTTTCTGAAGAAATAGTCGAGTCAGGGATTTTCGCAAAGGCGCATCGCTGAAAACAATGGGTTTTCAGGACGAGTCGGCCTGGGTTAGGATGGGATAGACCCTGGTCTGGGTCCGATTTTGTGTGCCCCGTCTACTTCAACTCAAAACGGGCCAACACCGAATATTGCAGCTTGAGCTTCTCAAACTCCAGATCCGGAGCCGCTCCCTCCTGACCGGTAGCCACCGCTCCGCGGATTTGCACATTGGCTCCTGCCACTCTTCCCATCATGGCGTTGTAGAGATTGGGATACTCAATTTCCTGAATGTACAGGGCCTTGCCTATCGTCTGATCGATGGCCTGCGCCAACATTACGGCCTTCTCTTTGGCCGATTTGACGGCCTGGATCTTGACCTCTTTCCTCAGCTCTTCCATCCGGGAATGGTCCAGCCTGTCGAGGGTCACATTGGAAATGTCCAGTTTTTGGAATTCCACAAATACCTGCTTCAACACCTTCGTATCATGCACCAGCAATTGATACTCCTTGGTCAGCAAGGCCTCCGATCCGGTCAGCCAATTGCTCTTCCAGTTGCTGGCAAGGTCACGGATGGACAGATCCTTCCGGATGTCTACCCCGATTTCAGAGAGCTTGGCAACCATCTTTTTCTCGGTCGCCTCGAGGTTCATTTTCCCCTTCATCTCCTTTTCGTTCAACACAATTTTCAGGTAGATCTGATCGGGAACCACCTCCATCTCGCCTTTTCCTGTCACTTCAACGTAAGGTACCGCCGGCTTCGTTCCATCCTGCGCATGGATCGCCAGCGTACAGACCAACAATAGGGTCGCCAGAAACAATGATCTTTTCATTTGGGTGGGTTTGGGTTTGACATGTAACGGATGAAAATAACAAATATTTCAAAGGATCCGGCAAACTCATCCGGCATTGAAGAAATCACAAATCGGTCCGAAAACCCGGTCAAATTCGCCCCGTACGGCAGCCGATTTCAACTCCTCCTGCGGAAACGGATTCTCATGGGTATAATACCGGTCAAAATCGAGCTCATCCACCGCAATGTCGATGTCGCGGTAGGCCCCCTTCAAGGTGTTGATCACCTCAAACGAGGGGATGATGTAATCCTTCTTCAACGTGACGGCATAGATATCCCGTGCATACCGGCGCAGCAGATCTTCCCGGAACTCCCGCATCTTGTGGTAATCGAGCATCGAATAGAAGACCTTTCCCTCGATGTGATCCTCCTGGATGTAATGGCCCAACAGATGGTCCTTCTGCAAGATCTTGTCAAAGTGCTCCACCAAAAAGGAATAGAGCGCCACGTTGGCCTCGCTGTCCAAAATAAACTTCGAAACGGGCGACAAGCGGTTGAAGGTCGCACCGCTGCAGAAGAGACAGACCTTCGACCGACCAAAATAGTCGTTGTGATTCGACAATTTGAGGATCTGTGCCAGCAGTCCGCCGATCGAATAGGCAAACACATCAAACCGGAAATCCTTGCTAATGAAGGGATGCAGCCCCTGCTTGCACTGCTCAATCATCTGAATGGCATCGTAATAGGTCTGCAACCCCGACCAGATAAACCGCTGCGGCATCGAATGCAACCGCACGCTGATGGCCACATTGGAAAGGGTCGACTGTACAATGTTGGGATAACGCGCCTTCCGCTGCAGACTCAGCTGGTACATCTCGCGCTTGCTGCTCCAGTATTTGGGGGCCCGTTGCATGTGGAAGGCAATCGGGAAGAGGACAATGCTGCTGCCTGTCCCCTCACAGAGCGTCTTCGCCCAGGGCAGATACTTGTTCCAATCCTTCTCGTTGAAGCCATGAAACAGAAAAATCACCTTGTCGGTCGACTCACTCCCCGCCGGTTTCATGAGGTGGTACCGAAACCGCCGGTTCTCCTCCACAAAGATGTCCTTGATGTGCACATGGTCCTGAAAAGTCCCCACCTCCGTAAAAAACGGATAGTTGTGCTTCATCCCCTTCTCGTGCCGGTGACAGTAGTAATCCTCCACGCCGGGAAGAATGTCGTAGGAGGTGGACTCAAATTCAAATTCGAGCAGTTCGGTCGACCGCGCACCGCCGCACCCATCCAACGCCTCCATCATGCCCCTCAGTTCGTAGTTTTCATTCGTCCTTTTCATCTTCCGTAGCATTTCCGACAAGACCCGATGCTCCAGACAGACAGCCTCCTGCCAAGGAGATACCTCTGAAAAACCGGGCTCAATCGTTCAATCAATGATACGAATTTATTTAACACCCGTTCGAAAATTCAAGAATAGGATTGTGTTAAGAATGTTTAACGACGGATCGCAACGCCCATACGAATCACCCTTGAGGGGACCTAAAACGGTAGGTTACCGTTCCATAAACCGAACCTCAGACCCGCAACACCCCCCTGAAACCGCGGATGGCATAGTAGGAAGAGGCTCCGTTGTGGTAGATGAAGACCGTGGCATACCGGAAATCGGCAAAAATCGCCCCGCCCAGGGCCCGGATCGCCGGTGGCGTAAGCAACCAGTTCGAACTCTTTTGGTCAAAAGTTCCCAGCGTTTGCAAGTGCCGGTACTCCTCCTCCGTCATCAGCGAAATCCCCATCTCCGCTGCGGCATCCAGCACATTGCCGGCCGGAGGGAAATCTTTCCGCGACTCAAGGGCCTCACGGTCGTAACAGAGGCTCCTCCGTCCCTTCGGACTCTCAGCCGAGAAATCATAGAAAAGACATGCACCCGTCCGGGGATCGAGGCCCGCCACATCCGGCTCTCCCCCGCTCTTTTCCATCGCCTGAAGCGACAAAAGCTTATCCGGATGGGCCTGCAAACGCTCAGCCACTGCCTCCCAGGTCAGGCCGTCATGCCGCTTCTTGTTTTTCTCAAACCGCGCCTTCAAAAGGGCCAGCAATCCGGCCTGCTCCGCCGCTGTCATGGGGGTGTTCTCATACATGGTCACTCAATTTTTACGTTTTCTTCCAGCTTATACGCAAAAAGACTCCTTCGGGAAACAACCCGTCCCAAAATCCGCTACGTTTGAATGATTGTATTTATTTTTCCGCCTCCGCGGATCGGTTCCGGATCATGCGCTCTCCTCTCAACCGATGGCCAAGGTATCATCGGGTCAAGCCTACCCGACAGAAGCGACCTACTTATGCAGGATCTGCCGGATCTGCTCCGCGATCTCCCGACCCCTGGCCTTTGCCTCCTCGATCGGCAACCCCTTCTTCATGCCGGGCCGCTGATGGCCGGTATAGGTCAGCCAGCCATCCTTCATCACCGACTGCCACTGCGTTTTGAGGCGCAGGATCTCCGCACCATCGGCCGTTCCGCCCATCAGCCCCTGACCATCCGTCACCGCTTCCAGCCCGGTGACTCCCCAGTGGGCAAGGATGGCCTTCGCCATCAACAGATGACCGGTTTCCCCGGGATGCACCCCATCGGAGGCGAGGAAATAGGCGGCATCCGACTTCCGACGCTCTTCCAGGTAGTGCTTCATCGGACCATGCACATCGATCACCTCCCAACCGTCGGTGTACCGTTTGCTCAACAGCCAGTCGGAGTAGAGATCCAGGACGTTGGCGTAGGCAGCCCCCTTTCTTTCATCATAGACCGGTGGCGTCACGTGGATGATCTTCGCTCCCGTGGCCACGACCTGACCATGGAGCCATTCGATGCCCTCGCGGAAACGCTTGAACCGCTCCTCGTCGAAGGGCTGGTAGATGCCGTCGTTCATGCCATAGCAGGCCACCACCAGATCGGGATGGATCGCCTCCAGCACCCGCGCCAACCGCTCATGCAGGTCCGGCCGCGGAAACTTCCCATCGGCATGGTTGGGCTCCGACAATCCGGAGACGGTCTCGCTGGGCAGCCCCAGGTTGAGACATTCGATCTGCCGACCGGCTTCATGAAGCGCCAGCCAGCTGTCGACAAAGGTGACATACTGCCCGGCATAGGTGATGCTGTTCCCCAGAAAAAGGATACGTCTCACCGACTCCTGCAATCCCGTGTCCTGCGCCTCTGCGCGTCCGATCCAGCCCAACAGCAGGATCATCCCCATCCAAACCGTTTTCTTCATCGCTCGTGTAGGTTGATCTTCCAAATTTACAAAGTTCAGACGAAAAATGAGATGGGGAATCAGCTCCCGCTACGATTGTGGTCGGTGGAAAGGTCACCCCTGCCGCACGCCACCGGTTCGGTCGGATCCCCCCAAATCAGACAGCAAGCAGGCTGTCGGGAGGACCGGCGGACACATTTTCCCAACCGCCTCAAGCCCATCCATGGAAGCCATCTACACGCAACAGCGATCCCCGGA
>JAJTBP010000163.1 GCA_021286825.1 Marinilabiliales bacterium
CTGACGATGGTTACAGTGGTGTGGAAATGGCCCTTCAATTCAATCCCGACTTGATTCTTTGCGACATAGTGATGCCAGGCTCCGATGGATACGATGTGATCAATACTTTAAAGAGTAAAGAGGGATACAATCATTGCCCGTTTATTTTCATCACGGCATTGTCGGAAAGAAAAGACATTCGCGAAGGAATGGTATTGGGAGCAGACGATTATTTGGTCAAACCATTTACCATTGATGAGTTGAAGAATGCCATTGCTGCGCAGCTCTTCAAACACGATTCTTTGGAGAAAAGGATTACCAGACAGATCGAAGCCCTCGAAATGGAGTTGAATGATCGGATTTCTAGTCTGGAATCCCAAAATGCCTTGCAGAAGAACTTGCTGGAAGACATTTCAGCATCTCATGATAAGGCAATTGAACAGTTGGCTGAAAAGCAAGCCTTACTGATCCAGGAAGCCTTGAGGTCCATTGAAATCAATACAAAATTGCAACAAATGGACAAGCAACTCTTTGAGGAACTTAAAAATAACAACATTCCAGACGAGAGCCGGAAGGTGCTGATTGCTTTAAGAAACAACATTAGAAACAGATCCGTTATCGTAAACAACTGGACGATCTTCCAGGTGAAATTTGACATCACCTATCCGCATGTCAAGAGTCTTTTGTCTGAACAATTTCCTGATCTTACCCAACAGGAATACATTTTGTTTTCTGGAATTTATACCAAGCTGAATTCGAACCAGTTGGCATCCATTCTAAATGTTGAGATCTCAAGCATCAGAAAGTACAAGTACAGGCTAAAACAGAAATTTGGTTTGGCGAAGGAGGAAAGCTTGTCGCGCTTTGTCTACCACCTGGTGGAGCGATGATGCCGGGCTTACCATCAAACAGAAGGATAAACTTATTGGGCCGTAGATTGCAGTACCCTTGAGCATGCATGAATTGTTGCCAATTCCAGGATGTTTCTCGAGGCATTCTATGGGTCAATCTCACATCAATCCAATCTCCATAAGTAGAATAGAATCACGGTTATGTGAAGTACGAAGATCAAGTATCGTAGGGGAAGGCGGTTCAATCTTTTCATGATTCTGTATTTAGGTAAAACAGAGGTCTTTTGGTAAAAGTACGGACAATTGGTTGCTGGGTTCTAAATATTTCATGGACAGAATGTTGACAGCATGTAAATTGAGTATGGAAACATCGTTTTCTTGTCTTTTTAGGGGTTTGCAAAACCTTGGACATTTGGTCATCAATCATTTCATCCGCTGAAAAGCCTACTACTTGCGATATCTAATTTTTAGTGGTGGGATTTTCGAGAAGCGGCATCCAGATTCCGATTCATGAAACGATTGTTCTTCACTTATTCTCCAAAATCCTGCCAGAGTATGGGTAGTTTGGTTTTTGTCTGACTTTGACGAAATATGCGCAACTAAGGTGGTAAGGATCGAGCCATCGAGTATTCCTGCTGGTTGGTCGGTAGCCTCCAATGGCATCAGAAATTTCCAACGAATCATAAGTTTGGGTGATCGATTCCTGGAATAGCCTTCTTTCTGAGATCCCTAATGGAGGAAAGGTCTGGAGCAATTCAATTCCTGATTCGCCGGTTTAGAGCCTTTCCCAATGGGCAAAGCTAGTCAGGCTCCTTCATTCCTGATCAAGGGCTATCCGGCATCTGTCCTTTTGATCGTGATTGGATGGTCTATTAAACCTCGGGGACCGATATAAGTCTGCCAGGATAGCAATCCACCACAAGTTCGGAATTGCAATCAAGGAAGTTTGGTTGGATGGATTTTATTTCAATTTTCTGATTGGGAAGATGCAGTTTTCATAAACTGGACATTCATTTGAAAGGTTGTTCAACTGATGCCGAACAACCTTTCTTGATTTCTTCCAGATGATCCTTGTCATGAAAGAGAAGCGTGATTGCAATTTGATGGAACTGCCTTATTCATTCCATAGAATACCCGGAAGTTTGGAGGTCATGGTTTAGTGTATTTGAGGAACTTGTTGTCTATCTGAACAATTCTATTGGGGAAAGAGGTTAAGATTTCGATAGATCATATGTAGGTAACATTCATGTGATGATAAAAGAAGATGGAAGCACGGAACGGATGAGCTTTTGCAGAGATAACTCCTGTTGGCCTTGCAAAGAACGAAGCATTATCACAATTGTAAAAAGCAGGGACGCAATCATCTCTCGCTAAATTCCAACAATTAAAACTTGACTAACCGATCAAAACTGAGCATCAATTGCATCTGTTTTTACCTTAGAACCCAACCTCATCAGGTTCTAAACTTCAGGCAACAGTTTACCGTTCCAGTGCATTCCATCATTCTAGGTTCAAGCATCTTATATCTTTCTATTTATATTATTCCTTTCCTTTCTACCCATGAGCCAATGAATCCGTTTCAATTTCAGCCAGCGGGAACACAAAGTTTGAGTCGAAGGGTTCCTGGATGGCTTTCCTTGCATCCCATCTGGACTCTCGAGGTTCAATCCGATAAGATTGATCTCAATGTCCGAAGAATACCCGTTTCATCTGGTGCCCCGGTTTTGGAAATGTTCTTACTTTTCGTTTGGTCATCTTTTCATTACGTCAGCAGTAACTCATCAATGGGGGAGAAAATTTCTCTTCATTCTTTGGGACCAAGCTTCTAAACTTTCCCAACCCTTGCTTTGAAATCATCATAGGACTTTTCTATAGCATTTACCAACCGCCTCCCATTCCAGGACCATCCGGAGCCGACTGTGCGGCGGCTTTTTTGCTGTTCAATATCAAAAACATTGAAGCGGCGGTAATTCCGGCTATTTTTCCGGCCTTTTTGATGGCTTCACCGCGGGTTATTTTCTTTGCCTCTTTCTTGTGCTGCTTTGTTTCCATGGTCGTTAGAATTATTTTTCAGAAAGTTAGTTTTTCAGGTATACCTTGCCTGAAGTGGTCTTCCGGTTGGGTTGTGCAATTTTTACCAGGTAAACGCCGGTTTTCAGGTTGGTATTGATGAGGGTGGTTCCCATCTCATTCAGGTCATAGGATCCCAACCTCGTTCCGGTCAGGTCATACACCAGGGCCTTGCTTTGCGGGGCGAAGGTGCCTGTGACATATATATCTGTACCATTGCCGGTAATGGTATGATCCGTCTGTGTTTTGGGCAGTACGGGAAATGCAGTACCATTCATGGAGATGTGCAGGTAAAAGCGTTGGAGGGCTGTCAGGTTTCCAGGTAAGTTGACTTTGTAGGGAGGATCTTGCTTCAAATCGGTAAGGATTCCAGTGGTGCGGTCTTCGAGCATGACTTTTGAACCATTTGGAAAGCCCTGGACATCTGCAGAGAAGGCAACCTCCGCTCCTTTGGTGAGATCGAGTTGAACGGGAATGACCAGTTCGTCGAAGCCACTTGAGGGAAGGGCCTGCAATGCATAGTTTTCTGAGGAGCCGGAAATCATTTTGGAGTAGAGTTCCATGCCATTACCGCTGGACAGATAACCCGCATCGTAGTAAGGATCGAGTCCGGTGGTCATCTGGTCGACAAAGGAAAATTTGGTGATGCGTTGCAACGCCTGGGTTCCGGCTTTCAGGGTGATTTCAGGATGTTCTATGATCTGGGCCGATTTTAAAGTTGCTCCGCTTGCATTAAATATCTGATTGTATTCAAAATAGAAATTGCTGCCATTAGCTTTTGTCCGGACGATAAAGCCTTGACAAATTGAGAGGTAGGGAGCACTGCTTGCCAAAGTATAGACCACATACGATTGCGTTTCCGGATCCCAAAGATACAAACCGCCAAAATTGCTGTCCAGTATATCGGCATTTCTTGTCAACAAGGTGTTGACATTTAAGCTGGTGAGAAAGGGATTCGCCAATGCATTCCAGCCAAACCCACCCTTGGGAGGTGTTCCGGTTGTAGACCTTTTCAATGCATAGGTGAAGGGAGTACTGGCGATAGGTTTGCCTGAAGCCACAATGGTTTCGTTGCCGACACCGGCTTTCAAGGCGATGGCAAATCCGAAGCAAGGATCCATATTGGATTGTGCTGTGGGAGTTGTCCAAGCACTTGCCCCTTGATCCAGATAGGTCCAGCCATTCATTGTTTCTTCATATCTGGCGAGGGCATAGACGGTATTTGTGTTGTTGGTTTCCAGTTTATTGCCGTTGACATTCAAAAAATTTGAAACAGTAACGGGTGCGGGAGAGGAAAGGAAAGGAATTCCAATGATATGAAACTTCCTGCTTCCGGCGGTTTGACTCAACGTTTGTCTTACAGTCAAGGTACCGGTAGGTCTTATCAAAATGCCTGAAGTTGCAAACAGGCCACAGGGATTATTCATTTCTGAGTTTAGGATGACATGTCCCGATAATGTGGCTGTTCCCAAAAACATTCTTGAGCCGGAACGCAGATAACCACCGGCATTGATGGTCAGCGTTGCATTTTGGTCGATCGTTATACCCATTACCCAAAAACTTTCTCCCGAATTGATGGCTACATTGCCTACGATCAAGACATCATTAGATGTTCCGGGCAAGGCATTGCCCACCCAGGTGGAAGGATTGGACCACGCACCACCTGCCGCAGTGGAGGTAATAGTGACGCCATCCACATCAATGATCAGGGTTGTACAAAAAAGTACAAGAAAGAATAGTCTTTGCAAAAGCATGGTTGAGGTTTTCATGGGTTCAAGTTCCAAAGGTTCTATTGTTGTGAGGCAAAGTAAAATCAAATAATCTTTGGGTTTGTTTTTCAAGCATGGACAGAATGTGGACAATTTGGAAAAATGTAACATGAAGAGATAAAAAGACTGATCGACCTGCGATAAGGTGTCAGTATGTCAATACATTAGATTGCAGGAGCAGTTTCAAGTCGCAGACATCTGTCAGAAATGCCATGGGTTGGCTGAACCTTGAAATTGCTCTGGCATCGTCGAGGATGCATTTGAGCCCGATGAATTGTGAGCAAACGATTCTTGATGTTGACGCCATCAATTTCTTAGATAGACCTTTTCCGTGATGGTCTTCAGGTTGGGTTGTGCAATTTTTACCAGATAGACACCGGTTTTCAGGTTGGTATTGATGTGGGTGGTTCCCATCTGATTCAGGTCATAGGATCCCAGTTTTACACCGGTCAGATCGAATACCATGGCTTTGCTTTGCGGAAGGAAAGTGCCGCTGACACAAATGTCTGTACCGATGCTGGTAATCTGGGGTTCCTCCTGTGCTGTATTTGCGAGGGAAAAGGTTTCACCGTTCAGGGATATGTGCAGGTAGAAACGTTGGAGTGCAGTCAGGTTACCTGCAAGATCTACCTTGTAGGAGGGTTCCTGCTTCAGGTCGGTAAGGATGCCATTCGAACGGTCTTCGAGTACGACCTTGGATCCACTGGGGAAGCCGTCGATTTCTGCAGAAAAGGCGACCTCGGCACCTTTGTTGAGATCGAGTTGTATGGGAATGATTAGTTCGTCAAAACCACTCGTGGGAAGGGCCTGGACTGCAAAATTTTCTGGAGAGCCATTGATCATTTTAGAATAAAGCTCCATACCATTGCCTGATGCGAGATATCCAGCGTCATAAAAAGGGTCAAGCCCGGTAGTCATTTGGTCCGCAAAAGAAAAACTGGTCATGCGCTGCAACGAATTGGTGTTGGCCTTCAACGTGATTTCAGGATTGCGGGATAACTGAGCCGATTTGAAGCTTGCACCGCTGTTATTTTCCAGTTGATTGTACTCAAATATAAAACTGATTTTATTGGTTGTTGCCCGGACCAGAAAACCTTGACAAACCGGAATGTCTCTGGCACTGCTGGCTAAGGTGTACACTGTATAGGATTGGGAATCTGGGTCCCAAAGATAGATTCCGCCAAAATTGCTATCCAATACATCAATGTTTCTGGACAGAAGGGTATTGACATTTAGGTTGGTAAGGTATGGGTTGGCAACGGCATTCCATCCAAACCCTCCTTTGGGTGGAGTCCCGCTAGTGGATTTGATCAAAGGAACTACTACCGGCGAACCGTTGATAGGTTTGCCTGAGAGTATCAGGGTGTCATTCCCTGCACCCGACTTCAAGGCCATGGCATATCCATAGCTTGGATCCAGATTGGATTGTGCCGTGGGGGTTGTCCAGGCGCTGGCTCCATTTTCCAGATAGATCCATCCGTTGATAGACTCTTCATATCTGGCCAGGGCATATAGGGTGTTGGTATTGTTTTTTTCCAGTTTGCTACCATTGTCATTCAGAAAATTGGCGACAGTGACCGGTGCAGTCGCTGAACTGAAGGGCACTCCCATGACATGAAACTTTCTTGTTCCGGAAGTTGGGCTCAAAGTTTGTTTGATGGTTACTGTACTCGTGAACCGAGGCAATACACCCAACGTTGCGATTAACCCGGAGGGGTTGTTGCGATCAGAGATCATGATCAGAAAGCCCAAAGAGGTTGCTGTACTACCCAAAAACAATTTGCCATTGACTTTTAAAAATCCTCCGGCTTTGAGGGTGAGTGTCGCATTTTGGTCAATTGTCAGATTTCCTACCCCAAAGTTGTCTCCTGAATTGATGGCTACATTGCCTACGATCATGACATCATTCGCTTTTCCTGGCAATGCATTTCCAACCCAGGTCGAAGGATTTGACCATGCACCTCCCGTGGCGGTGGATGTAACAGTCACGGCGTGTGCGCGCAGCATGAAGAGACAAACGAAAAGAATGACGACAGTCACTCGATGCAATAAAGCATTAAATGTTTTCATGTTCTACAGTCCAAAAGATGTTTGACAATGGATGACAAAGTAAAGTCAAATATGCTAAGTAGCTGTTATTCAGGCATGGACAGATTGGGGACAAATGGTACAATGAAATTTTTGTCTGTGTAAAGCGATGGTTCCGGGGGACTTAAAAACGGGTAAGTGTGGCTGATCCGGTTTGCATGGAAGCCATTTGGGACATGGAGAAATTTCAAAAATGAGGATCAGGCCGAGTAATATGATTGTGGGGAGTCAAACACTGATGTATGGATGAATGCCACATTAAGATACATCCTCGGACCATAAAGAAACCTACTTGTTCAGTTCTTCCGACTGACAGATCTACTTTGGTTGGGGAAAATGGCAAAGTGCCTTTGCCGATCCAGTATGGAATCAAAAAACAATTGTATCGAATGGTTTAAGAAATGAATGGATCTCATCAGAGACTGTTTTGCCATGGAGAATCATTTATCCGTTCCGTTGATTTACTTTCCTTCAATATTTCAGGTATATCTTACTTGAAATTGTTTTCAGGATGGGTTGATGAGCGTAGTTTCCATCCATTTTAATTTATAGGATGTATGATCCAATGCATTTCAATTACGCACCAAAATTGTAAAATGAATTCGTATAAAATAGTCAGGGTTTCCATGATCAGCCAGCGAAAGAGGGTAGGGGCAAGATCATGGGAATTGCATCAACGTTGGCCCAGGTATCCGACCTTGGTTTTTTGAAAAGGGGCTATTTTGTCCTGGTTTTATCCATTCCCACGCCCTTGAACTCCTGATAGAACCTAATTGCCAAGGTTGCTGATAGTATTCGATGACATTGTAAGCATGATTGTTCCCAAATCATTCCCTGAAATCGGGATAGAGGTGCTTTTTATAGGATTGGATGTGTTGGAGGTACCAGGATGGATGGGTTAATCGATTGAAAAGGTCCTTTCTAATGTTTTTATCGGAAGTAGCGCTTTTCAATAAGGAAAGATAACCACCCATTCTTCCCAGGAAATAAAGCAAGATGCGGTAGACTTTTGCAACACGGCCATATTTCTGCATCCATTGAAACCAGGTTGCATAGAGATCCAGGTTGCGGGTACTGATCACAGGAAGGCTGGGT
>JAJTBP010000164.1 GCA_021286825.1 Marinilabiliales bacterium
GCACCGCAAAGAAATCCTTGCCTAAAAAATCCTCCGTAAACATGGCCACTACCGCCTTGGCTTTCATCTGGTCCGTTTGGTCATGGATGGCATCATTCTTCCAATAATGGGGGATGTTGGGACCCAATAGGATCAGGTCTCCTTCCTGAAAGTTCTCAATGGTATCCCCGATAAATCTTTTTCCTTTGCTCTCGATGACATATTTGAGTTCATATTCCGGATGGAAGTGGTATTCCAAATGAAATCTTGGCAAAACCAATTTGGTTGCAATGAAGGAAGATCCTTCACTGAGGAGAATTTTTTGGTATGTGGCTTTCATTTTTGGTATATTATTGTTTTAACCCTCCTAATTATCGAATAATACTTGACAAAATTATATTAATCTCTGATAATTCTTCATTAAAAAATAACCCAGTTAACCTCTATTTTTGTATGGTGAGGTAAAAAAGGTCTTAAATTTCAATCTTGACCATCAATGAAGAAAGTGGCTATTCTTGGATTTGGATTTATGGGGATGACCCATGCAGAGAATATTCTGAAGAGTGACGATCTGGATTTGGTGGCCATTGTAGATAAAAATCCGCTTGCTGTTGAAGAGAAATTGCAAAAACCATCCGGCAATTTTGATACAGGAGTCCTTGACAAGGAGAAGCTGGACAAGATCAGAAAATATGCCAGCCTAGACGATTGCCTGGCTTTCGAAGAGTTGGATGCGGTCCTGATTTGCGTACACACCGATCTGCACTATGAGATGACCAAAAAGGTGCTGATGGATGGGAAGCACGTTTTTCTTGAAAAACCTTTCGCTCTTGACCTACAACAAGCCGAAGAATTGGTCCAGTTGGCAAGAGAAAAGGATAGGATCCTGATGATCGGTCATGTGGTACGTTTCATGCCTCCCTACCGTCTGCTCAAGGAATTTGTTGACACACAGAAATTCGGTGCTTTGAAATTCCTCTCTCTTACCCGTTTTTCGGGAGTTCCCGCATGGGGAGAATGGATCGAGAGACGGTCTTCTTTTGGGTCAACAGGGGGTGCCCTGTTCGATCTGGTCATCCATGACATCGATTTTGTCCATTTTTTATTGGGTACACCGGGCAGCATTCGTAGTGAATTGCTTCCAGGATGGTTGAGCAGGTACGATTACGTCAGTGCACTCTGGAGTTATCCTGTGCAGGATATCTCCGTCAAAATAGAAGGCGGTAATACCTTTCATGCTTCGTTTCCTTTCCAGGCCGGTTACATGGCCCATTTTGAAAAAGCAAGTGTTCAGTATACCACCCTGTCAGGTGATGTGATCAAGATCGCCGACGAGAAAGGGCTGACCGAGATCCCGTCCGGACAGGCAGGTGATGGATTTGCCGCGGAGGTAGCCTATTTTGCCCAATGTATCCATCAAAACAGACAACCGGCAGAATGCATGCCGGAATCCGCATACCAGACCATTCAACTTTGTTACGACCATATCCAATAACTACATGAAGAACTTAGCCATTAACGGAGGAGCCAAAACGATCGAAAAGGATTTTGCCTGGCCGATATTTGATGAGACTGATGTCCAAGCGGTTGCCGACATTGTTCAGAGCGGAAAATGGGGAAACCCCGATTGTGCCGGAGAGGTAGCCGCCCTGGAAAAAAACTTTGCCGCCTATTGTGGAACCAAATATGCCCTGACCTGTGTCAATGGTTCTGTTGCACTCCGTTTGGCACTGATCGCCTGTGGAGTAAAGCCCGGCGATGAAGTCATCGTTCCTCCCTATACATTTATTGCCACTGCTTCCATTGTGATCGAAAGCAATTGTGTCCCCGTTTTCGTCGACATCGATCCTCGGACCTATAACCTCGATGCCTCCAAAATTGAAGCCGCCATCACTCCCCGGACAAAGGCAATCATCCCCGTTCATTTTGCCGGGCAGGCGTGTGAAATGGATGAGATCATGGCCATTGCCAAAAAGCATGGGGTGAGGGTAATTGAAGATGCCTGTCACGGACATGGTGCAGAATACAAAGGTAAAAAATTGGGATCCGTAGGCGACGTGGGTTGCTTCAGCTTCCAGTCTTCCAAAAATCTGACCAGTGGTGAAGGGGGAATGATCATCACCAACGATGAGGAACTGTACCAGATGATGAACTCCCTGCGCAATGTTGGCAGGGTAGAGGGAGGTGCCTGGTATGAACATCATTATGCAGGTTGCAACTATCGCATCACACAATTGCAGGCGGTGTTGCTTTCTACACAATTGACAAGACTGGAGGAACAAACCCGCCGGCGTCATGAAAATGGAACTTACCTCAATGGTTTGCTGGAAAAGATTGATGGAATCACCCCTCTGACAAGAGGATTGGGAGAGACCTTGCACAGCTACCACATCTATATTTTTAAGTACGACCGTTCGAAATTCAACGGATTGTCCAAAGTGGAATTCTCCAGGATGCTTGCAGCGGAAGGTGTGCCATGTTTCATGGGCTATCCGGAACCCCTCTACAAACAGCCCCTGTTCCAGAAAAAGAATTTTATGTGTTATGCCTTGCCTGAAACGGTCGACTATACACAGGTGAAATGTCCTGTGACAGAGAAGGCTTGCTATGAAGAGGCCGTCTGGATCTTTCAGAATACGATGCTTGGTACCAGGGAGGACATGAATCTCTTTGCTGCAGCCATTCGTAAGATTCAGCAGGCAGTGGTTGGCAATTGAGGGTTGAAAACGATTGGATGACTAGAAATCAATACTTGAAACTACCGAATATACGAACATACTCTTACGAATTTCCAGACGTCAGCTTACGATTTGTATCGCTTTACTACTACTAATGCTATTGAATTTTTGTTACAAGTCTTTTGGACTGACAGAGGTTGGGGTGTCCGCAAGGGCACCCTCTCTTTTTTCCTTGCAATTCAGGGAATATGCCGTTACCCTCACCCCGCTCCCCGTTGGGGCCAAAGGAGATGAATAGGGGAGATGAATGGGTTGAAATCAGAGCTCTTCGTACGTTGTATCCAGGGTGTTGCCTCCCTTGTTGAGATGACTGTTTTTCCGGTTACGCCAGGCAGTAACCATCTCAATCACCCCATACAGAACGAGGATACTGCCGAAGAAGGTCAATAGGTTCTTGGCACTTTCCACTGGGTGGACCAGCAAAAAAGCTCCCCCGAAGATCATCATGATGGCAAAGACCAGGTAGAAGAGCGACCAAACCGATTTTGACAGGGATCCCATGGCGCCAAGAAACTGGAAGAGCCCCATCAGCAAAAAGATGATCCCGATAAAATAACTGAATATCTGAACGATTGCCAGCGGTGACACGATGAAGACGACGCCCAGAATCAGATTGAAGAAACCTTGAATCGAACCGCCAATTCCCTTGCGTTTTCTGGCATAGGAGAGGATGATGCTGATCACTCCGCTAAGCAGCAACATCGATCCAACACTGATGACAACAGTTTTGAGTGTGAGCCCGGGCATGGCAAGGAACAACAATCCGATGGCTGTTGTCAGGATGCCTCTGATCAGGGTATTTTGCCTGGAACCTCTAAAGATGACTTGCATGGGGTCTTCGATTGATCTGTGAATGTATGCAACAATTATAGCAATTATTTGGGAAGAAATGGTTAAAATTCTACCACGATCAGGTGAGTTTATTTGCTATTTTTGGACATCAAATCAACAGACTATGAGAAAAATAAACAGACATTTCTGCCTGAATCTGCTGGTCGTTGCGGCGCTGCTTTCAGGAAGTTTCCGCACGGCCCATGCCCAGGAGAAAGCCCATCTTACCCAATTTGCCAATCCAATTTTGGGGACGGATTTTTTTGGTCACACCTATCCCGGAGCCTCCTTGCCCTTTGCCATGATTCATGTCAGCCCGGACTGCAACACCAATGGCTGGACCTACAGTGCCGGATATGCCTATTCGGATCACTCCATCATTGGATTTAGCCATACCCATTTCAGTGGTACGGGGATGGTCAGCGGTGGGGATATTTTGCTGCAACCCTATGTGTCTGAAAAACTAAAAATCGTTCCCGGAGCCATCGACCATCCCGAAGAGGGCTACCGATCCTCCTTTTCCCATGCCGAGGAAACTGCCGCTCCTGGATACTATTCCGTATACCTGAAAGACAATCTGGTCCGTGTGGAATTGACCGCGACAAAACGGGCGGCCATGCATCGCTATACATTTCCCAAATCTTTGTGCGCCAAGGTCATCCTCGATATTGGACACCAGATTGGGTCGGCCCCTTCAACGGGAAAGTCAAGGGTAGACATTCTCAACGATCGCCGTGTGGAAGGTTGCAAGAGTTCGGATCGGGGTACGGTCTATTTTGTGGCCGAATTCAGCAAACCCTTTGAATATTATGGCACCTTTGATGCAACCTACAAAACCCCAGAATCGGGTGGTAGCATCTTTCCTTACAAGAGTAGTGAGACAGGTGACAAAATCGGTGCCTTCTTCTCCTTTCAGACAAACGAGAACGAGCAGATCGTGGTGAAAGTAGCCATTTCCTACGTCGACCTGGATGGAGCCCGGAAAAACCTGAAGGAAGAGATGCCCGATTTTGATTTTGACAAAGTTCGGAAAGCCGCCAACGACACCTGGAACCAGCAATTCTCCAGGATTGAGATCTCCGGTGCAACCGATAAGCAAAAGGAAATCTTCTATACTGCGCTCTATCATTCCTTGCTGGCACAATACATTTCTCAGGATGTCGACGGAAGATATTTGGGAATGGACAGTAAGATACACAAAGCCGAAGGGTATGATTTTTACGGCTCCTTCAGTTGTTGGGATACCTATCGCTCCCAGCATCCTTTTCTAACGCTGATCGCTCCCGATCATGTGAACGACTTTCTCAAGTCCATTGCCGCAAAGGTTCGTGATTTCGGTTGGTTGCCTGCCCAGCACTTTCTAAATGTTTATGGAGAAGGAATGGTCGGCGATCATCTGATACCGGTGGTGGTGGATGCCTACATGAAAGGATTCCGCGACTTCGATTACAATCTGGTCTATCAGGCCATGCACAAAAAGGCCCTCGAACTTCCCAAGCCACCCATTCCGGCAAGCGCAGCACGCTCAGGGTTGGAATGGTATCTCAAACTGGGATATACTCCCTTCGATAAAGTGACGGAATCGGTTCCCAATACCCTCGAGTTATCTTACGATGACTGGTGTATTGCCCAAATGGCCGGGGCATTGGGCAAGAAGGCAGACAGTGAGCTCTTTCTGAAAAGGGCACTCAATTACCGCAATGTTTGGGATGGCAGTGTGGAGTTTATGCGTCCCAAAAGGTCGGACGGTACCTTCCTTGAAGCCCTCAATGGCCGCGAACAAGCCATTGATTCCCTGGGGAAACACACCTGGTACAGATATTTTGATCCGTTGCTGGTGGGTCGTCGACCCAGTCGGCATTATACCGAATCCAATGCATGGCAATACATCTGGTCGGTGCAGCACGATGTAAAAGGTTTGATCGACCTCTTTGGAAGCAACGAGAAGTTCAATGCGAAACTGGATCAATTCTTTACCATGGACCCCAACATTACCCCGCCCAAATATGTGGGGGTCGTGGGGACAATCGGTCAGTATGTTCATGGCAATCAACCTTCTCACCACGTTGCCTATCTCTACAACTACTCTGGGGAACCCTGGAAAACCCAGGAAAGGGCAAGACAGGTGTGTGAACAATTGTACAAGAGTGGTCCAGGCGGATTGTGTGGCAATGAAGACATGGGATCGCTCTCTTCCTGGTATGCACTGAGTGCAATGGGAATCTACGCAGTTACTCCAGGATTGCCACTCTACAACATTGGCTCACCCCTCTTCGGTCGTGTCACACTGAGTTTGCCCGGGAACCGGCAATTTGTCATTGAAGCCCGAAACAACTCAGCCGAAAACAAATACATTCAATCGGCCACCCTAAATGGCAAACCGTTTGACCGGTGCTGGATTTCGCACGATGAGATTACTGCCGGTGGAACACTGGTATTCGAAATGGGGCCGAAACCTTCACGTCAATGGGGAGTCAAGTCCCCACCCCCTTCGCTGAGCAAATAATTTATAAAAAATCATTCTAAATTATTCTTACTGAAGTTGTCGATTCTTTTTTTCGAACAAGCTATTTATATGTTCCAAATGCTTGTGTGATTTGACCTGAGCAGTCTTTCGGACGGAAAAACGGCCCATTTGTCAGGATTGACAAGGGTTTCCCGTTCTTTCCGACCCGATTGGGGGTTTGGTATCCATTTGCCGAAATTTTATATTTGCCACCCGAATGACAAAAAGCCGCTATAGGTGGCTGCAACGGTTGCTGTCTGGGCTATCCATTTTTGGCCGGCAGGCAGCGATGACCAACTTCTGACCATGTAAACAATTAAATATCAACGGAGGAATAGACCAACGGATCGTCGGAGTTGCCAACCAAGGGCGGATAGACTGAAATATTGGCTAGGGATCCTTCCAATGAAAAAATCAAACAGATGAAAGGTTTAAAAATAATTGTATTGGCGAAACAGGTTCCTGACACGCGAAATGTAGGGAAAGATGCCATGAAGGCTGATGGAACAGTCAACAGGGCTGCGCTTCCGGCCATTTTCAATCCCGAAGACCTCAATGCGCTGGAATTGGCTTTGCGGGTAAAAGATTCGGTTCCGGGAACGGTCATCACCTTGCTGACCATGGGTCCGGGTCGTGCTGCCGAAATCATTCGTGAAGGTCTTTACAGAGGTGCCGACAGTGGCGTGTTGCTGACAGACCGCGCCTTTGCAGGTTCGGACACCCTGGCAACCTCCTATGCCCTGGCACAAGCCATTCGTGAGATGGGGCACTTCGACCTGATCGTTGCCGGTCGGCAAGCGATCGATGGAGATACCGCCCAGGTGGGTCCCCAGGTTGCTGAGAAACTCAATTTGCCGCAGGTTACCTATGTGGAAGAGGTATTGAAAGTGGATGAGAAAAGCATCACACTTCGTCGTAGGCTGGACAATGGTGTAGAGAGCGTCAAGTCTCCGCTCCCAATGGTTTTGACTGTCAACGGAAGTGCTCCGGAATGCCGGTCCAGGAACGTGAAGCGGCTGATGAAATACAAGCATGCCCAGACAATCACCGAAAAACAGGAAGCAACAGAGGACTATACCCATCTTTTCGACAACAGGCCTTATCTGCACATCAAGGAGATGACGGTAGCCGATATTCAGGCTGATGCAGATCAATTGGGACTGACCGGTTCCCCAACCAAGGTCAAGAAGATTGACAATGTGGTCTTACAAGCCAAGGATGCCAAACGTCTATCTGCTGCCGATGAAGGCATCAATGAACTCATGCGGGAATTGATCGAAAGTCACGTAATCGGTTAACCATATTCCTAAAAAATCAGGGACGGAGCAAAGGCAAGCATCCTGGTTACCAACAGGAATTGATGCCAGCCCATTAAAAACCAAAAAAACAGATGAACAATTTATTTGTATACTGTGAAGTAGAAGAAGGGATAGTTTCCGAGGTCAGCCTCGAATTGCTAACCAAAGGCCGTAGCCTCGCCAACGAACTCTCTTGCCAGCTGGAAGCAGTCGTGATAGGGTCCGGATTGAAAGGCGTTGAGAAACAGATCTTTCCTTATGGCGTGGATGTGCTGCATGTAGCAGATGACCCCAGGCTCGAACCTTACACCACTTTGCCACACGCTTCCATCCTCATCAAACTGTTTGATCAGGAGAAGCCGCAGGTAGCCCTCATGGGTGCCACACCCATTGGCAGGGACCTGGGCCCGCGTGTCTCATCAGCCTTGCACAGCGGTCTGACTGCAGATTGTACAAGTCTTGAGATCGGTGACCACGAT
>JAJTBP010000165.1 GCA_021286825.1 Marinilabiliales bacterium
GAGTGAAATTTACCTGAGAGGCTATCTGGGCAAGATGCTCTTCTCGGGAGAGGAGGTTTATAAAAAGACCCATGTGCTGTCGGGAGGTGAGAAGATGCGGTGCATGATCTCCCGGATGATGCTGAAGAACGCCAATGTGCTGATTCTGGACAATCCAACCAACCATCTGGATCTGGAATCAATCCAGGCATTCAACAACAACCTGATGACTTTCAAGGGAAATATCCTGATGGCCTCTCATGACCATGAATTCATTCAGACGGTGGCCAACAGGATCATCGAATTGACACCCAACGGCATCATCGACAAAATCATGGAATACGATGATTACATCTCCAGCGATGAATTGAAAGAACGCAAGAATAACCTGTACGGAACAACCGGACGTTGAATATTTGGAGGCAAAACGTTTGATTTCAGGGCGGTTTGATCTGGGTTTTGATTCAAAGTTGCATCCATCAGGGATATTTTGCATCTTTGTTCCAACGGATTGCCGTTTCACACGGTTGATCTGTCTGAATCAAAACCTAAAACCTTATGCTTTCTGTCGTTGTAATCGATGATGAACTGATGTCGTTGAACCTCCTGGTTCATCTGCTAAATAACTTTACTTCCGTTCAATTAAAAGTAGTGGGCAAAGCTGCTTCACTTTCCGAAGGGATTGAACTGATCAAACACAACAATCCGGACATTGTTTTTCTGGACATTGAAATGCCCGATGGAAGCGGCATGGATTTTTTCAACCATCAACTTTCACAAAAGGTAAAGATCGTGTTGGTATCCGGCCATGATGAATATGCAATTGATGCCATCAACAAATCGGTAGCCGGTTATTTACTGAAACCTGTCAATTTTATTGATCTGCAGAATGTAATCAAGAAGATTGACAAAATGATCCGCCTTGAGCAACAATTGCTCGAACTGGAAGATAAGATCAATGTACTCTGTACGGCTGATGTCCAGGGAATGAACCTGGTTTTTGACGTGGAAGGAGGATTCATTCTCGAAAACACCAGAAACATTGAATATTGTGTGGCGGATCAGTCCTATACAAAAATTCTCACCCACGTCAGAAGAGAAATCATTGTTTCCAAATCCCTCAAGGAGATGGAGGCCTACCTTCCTCCAAATCAATTTTACCGAACGCACAAATCTTATCTCATCAACATTCATTACATCAGAAAATTCGTTCGTGCCGGTGAAAGTTATGTTTTGTTGAAAAGTGGTGCCAGGATTCCGGTTTCCGTCAGAAAAAGTACCATCATCGCTTCAGACATCAAAGCCATGCTCCACAAGGATACGGTTCGGGGGGTATCTGAACCAAATCAGTAAGCATTTATTTCTCAATGCATTAATCTTAATTTTTTGTAGGGATTTAGGTGATTTGCCGATTGTTTTCTGATCTCATTTCATGGATAAGTTAAGTTCATGGGTTGGGTGATGATATTTTGCATTTTATTTCGTAAATTTGCACCGTTCCCCACGAGCAGCGATGTGTTGCCATGGAATGGACAAGAAAAAATTTAATATCATGAGCATGAGGAAAATTATTTATCTGTTACTGATTGCCACGGTTGTTTTCACAACGAGTTGCAATCGTAAAGAAATTGCCAGGTTGAAAGCCAAAAATGACAGCCTTGCAATGGCCGGCACTTCCAAAGATGCCAGTTTGCTTGAGTTTGTTGACGCATTCAATGCCATTCAGACCAACCTGGATTCCATCAAACAGAAAGAGATGATCATCGACAAAACAGCCAAAGGCGGTTTTGAAGTGAAGGGTGACCGTAAGGAGCAGATTCAGAGTGACATCAACTACATCTACTCCCTATTGCAGAAGAACAGGTTGTTGGTAGCTGATTTGTCTGCCAAACTGAAAAAGTCCAACAAGCATGTGGCTGAACTGGAGAAGATGATCGAAAATCTCAACAAGGTGATTGCCGAGAAGGATGGACAGATTGCTTCCCTCAAGGAAGAATTGAGCAAAATGAACATTCAGGTTCAGGGCCTTACCAAAGAGGTAGCCACGCTTAACACGAATGTGACCAATCTTACCAGCGAAAACAAGGACAAGCAGCGGGTGATTGAGGAAAAAACGGCTCAGCTCAATACTGCCTGGTACATCATCGCTACCATGAAGGAGTTGAAGGAAAAGAACATCATCAAGAAAGAAGGTTTCCTTGGAACTGCCAAAGATGTCAATGAAAACATCGACAAATCTTTGCTGACGAAAGTGGACATTACTACGGTCACCTCCATTCCGATCATGAAGAAGAAAGCCACCATTATCAGTACTCATCCAGCCAGTTCATACAAGATTGAGGGTGAAAAGAGTGCCGACAAACTGGTGATTCTGAATCAAGCTGAATTCTGGAGTCTTTCCAAAGTTTTGGTTATCAGCGTGAAATAATTCCTAAGGTTTACATTGGAAGAGGGTGCTTTGGACGAACCGAAGCACCCTCTTCTTGTAAAATGGCCCTTGCCATCGATCAAACACTTTACATTGATCGCATCTTGTAAAGGTGAAGCAACTCTTATCTTGTTGCCTCCAGTCCAATCTTCGCAAAACAGCCGATGCCGCGGCCGAAGAATACACTAACCTTCCCTAATACTCCAGGCAAGGGGATTACTCATGAAACTCAGTCTTGCAATAGTGGATGCCCATCAAGTCATAGACCTTGGCAAGCCGGTTCAATCGACTCTTAAAATTGTCATAGTTCCTTGCAGATTTTGGGGACCATAAAGCCTCAGCCAAAGCTGCAGCGCGTGGAAATACCATGTATTCTACTTGTTCCGGTGTTTTGAGATATTCTGTCCACACGTTTCCTTGGGCACCCAGGATAAAGTGTGATTCGTCTGCGGTCAGTATGGCCGGAACAGGGTCGTAGTTGTATACTTTTTTCAAGGGAAGAAACCCTCCAATGGCCAGTGGTTCGTTCTTGGGGTCTGCCTGATAATGATCAAAATAGCAATACTCACCCGGTGTCATCACCACCATGTGCCGTTCCTTGGCAGCAGTAATTCCACCTTGTTCTCCTCTCCAGGACATGACCGCAGCATTGGCTGTCAAACCTCCTTCCATGATTTCGTCCCAGCCGATGATTTTTTTACCGTTGTCATTGAGAAATTTACCAATACGTTGGATAAAATAACTTTGCAATTCGTGTTCACTTCTCAGTCCTTCGTCTTTCATCCTTTGCTTGCAATCCGCACATTTTTGCCATTTGGATTTGGGGCATTCGTCGCCACCTATGTGAAAATATTCGCCGGGAAATAGTGGAATGATCTCCGTCAGGATATCCTCCAGGACCGTAAAGGTATTCTCCTTTCCCGGGCAGAATACATCGTCAAAAACGCCCCAACTGGTGGCCACTTCATAGGGTCCGCCGGTACATCCCAGATCAGGATAAGCAGCCAGGGCTGCGAGGGCATGCCCGGGCATTTCAATTTCCGGCACTACCGTGATGAATCGGTCTGCGGCATAACTGACGATCTCCTTGATCTCTTCCTGTGTGTAGAATCCGCCGTGTTGGGTTCCATCGAACGATTTGCTGCCGGGTCGACCCACAACGGTCTCCTTCCGGACCGATCCGACAGTCGTCAAGAGGGGGTATTTTTTGATTTCGATCCTCCAACCCTGATCATCGGTCAGGTGCCAGTGAAAGGTGTTGAGTTTATGGATGGCCATGTAGTCAAGGTATTGCTTGATAAAGGCTGTTGGCATAAAGTGACGACCGACGTCCAAATGCAGTCCCCTCCAAGAAAACCTTGGCATATCCTTGATCTCAACTGCTGGAATTACCACTTCAGATAATTTCTGTCGGATGGGAGGCATCATCTGAATCAGGGTTTGGATACCATAAAACAGTCCTGCAGGAGAAACGGCTTGCAAAATAACCCCTTTGGCGTTCACCGTGAGGTAATAGGACTCCCTGGAGATGGGCAATGCCGTATTCAAGCGAATGAAGATGGATTGTTTTTCGGCAGATCCTGAAAAGATGACTTTGTTTTTTACCGAATAGGCATCCTCCAGGTGCTTGCAAAGGTAGTTGGTGACCCGGTGCATTTCTGGTATGTCACTATTGATCAATATTTTGGTCTGTGATGAGATGGAGAATGTACCCGCCATGTTCACCAAGGAGGAGGGCATGGGAATGACCATGATATCCGGACGGCGAACCTCTGATTTGCATTGGCTCAAACAAACCAAAAGCATGAAGAAATAGCAAAATCTAAACTATTTACGCATGGTGCGATAGTTTAGCATTTGACATCGGAACGATCTCATGCAAATTTACGCATTTGAATTCATCCGCGAGAGCAGAAATGACTTCATCTTTATTTTTCAGTTCTTCGGGTTTCTGAACCTTATTTTTACCACCCATCAGATGCAAGAAGCGTTGAATTCTGGCTGTACCAAGCGATTCGTGAGTCTTTTATTTGGATTTTTTATCTGTAGTGGCTATGTTTGCACCATAATTTTTTCGTGTCATGATCAGCTCTACCTTTTCCAGTATTACCGGTAACCGCAACCATCTCCAGCATTGGAGCCTGGCGTCCGGCAATAGACTGTTCTGGCGCACCCTGTCTATGACAATGCGATAGCCTTCTTACAGGCACCACCTGTTTGAAGGCTTCCCCAAAATTGCATCAAAGACCATTTAATCCACTTAACATACTTGTTATGCCGAAGATTGTTGTGAAATTCGGCGGATCCAACCTCAGAGACAAAGAGGAGATTGGCCGGATTCTGGAAGTGATAAGAAATTATGATCAGCCCTTGGTCATTGTTGTATCAGCCTTTTTTGGTGTGACCAACTTTTTGATTCAGGCGCTTGAGCAAGCACGCCACGACGAAAGTGTTGCCAAATCCAGCGTCGATTACCTGCACAATCTAAAAATGGAGTTGATTCCCTCCTTTATCCAGGACCAACAGTTGCTGGAAGAAACGGAATCTCTCCTCAAACAGCAACTGGATGAGTTGGGCAAGTACCTGCAGGGTATTGCCCTCACAGGAGATGCCTCCAAGGCTCTTGAAGATCTGGTTCTTTCCTATGGCGAACGCCTTTCGGCTGTTTTCCTGAATGGCATCCTGAAATCTTCAGGGATGAAATCGGAATTGGCCTTCCCCGAGAACGTTGGATTGATTACCGATGGAGAATATGGAAATGCAACAGCCGATTTTGCCTTGTCTGAAAACAAAGTTCAACAAGCCCTTTCGGGTGAACATCATTATGTCCTTCCCGGTTACTATGGCGTTTCCCCCCAAGGCAGGGTCACTCTTTTTGGCCGTGGTGGAGGCGACTATGCCGCAGCTGCCTTTGCACGTTGCATTCATGCCAAATCCCTGGATATCTGGAAAGATGTGAATGGTTTTCTGAGTTCTGATCCGAAAATGGTGGCAAACCCTGTGTTGATCGAGCAGCTCTCTTACAATGAGGCAGCCGAACTAGCCTATTTCGGGGCAAAAATCCTTCATCCGCGAACCGTTGAACCCTTGACATTTCCACGCATCCCTGTCAGAATTTTCAATATATACGGATCCCTGGACATCAATCATCCGTTAACCATCATAAGCAAAGAGAAATCGGTTCACCAGGGTGTCATCAAGAGTGTCACCTTCAGTGATCAATTCGGTTTGCTCAAACTGAAGGGGCCTGGCGTAGGGATAAAACCTGGTATTTTAGCCAAGGTGACAACCGCCTTGCATCATGCCGGAATCAACATCAGTTCCGTTCTTACCTCGCAGATTGCCATCAACATCCTGCTGGCCAGGAAGGATCTAAACAGGGCCTATGACGTGGTAAGTACCATCGAACTCTCGGCTGTTGGCAAATTGCAGATCGAAGAAGACATTTCAGTGGTGGCAACTGTGGGTCACGGGATCACCGACAACTATGGTGTAGCGGCCAGAATCTTTGCAGCCCTGGCAGCCCATGGCATCAATGTGGTGATGAGTTGCTCGGGAGCTTCACCCATTGTAAGCTACTACCTGGTGAAATCGGAAGATAGGAGTGCTGCAGTGCAAGCCATCCATCATGAATTTTTTGAAAAATCATAAGCATAAACAAAGTGAACATGCGTACACCCAAATTTGAGACACTACAGGTTCATGCAGGCCATGTCCCTGACCAGGATACCCTTTCCAGGGCAGTTCCCCTTTATCAAACCACCTCCTACGTATTCCGGGATGCCAGTCATGCGGCAGATCTTTTCGGATTGAAAGAATTTGGCAACATTTACACCCGCCTGATGAATCCGACGACGGATGTATTTGAAAAACGAATGGCTGCGCTGGAAGGTGGGGTGGCAGCACTGGCTGTGGCTTCAGGACATGCGGCCCAGTTTATTGCCCTGACAAATATTGCCGGATCGGGTGACAACTTTGTTACTTCTCCCTTCCTTTACGGGGGCTCATACAACCAGTTCAAGGTCACTTTTAAGACCTTGGGAATAGAGGCACGGTTTTCGGCAGATCTTGATCCCAAATCTTTTGAAAAGCTGATCGATCACAAAACGAAGGCACTTTATCTGGAAACCATAGGCAATCCAAGCTTTAACATTCCGGATTTTGAAAAATTCGCCGAACTGGCAAAAAAGCATGATCTACCCTTGATCGTGGACAATACCTTTGGCTGTGGCGGTGCACTTTTTCGCCCGCTTGAACACGGAGCCCATGTGGTGGTCGAGTCCGCTACAAAATGGATCGGTGGGCATGGTACATCTCTGGGAGGCGTCATCATCGATGGAGGAAACTTCAATTGGGGGAATGGAAAATATCCGCAATTCACCGAACCTTCCGAAGGGTATCATGGTTTGAAATTCTGGGAAATCTTCGGACAGGATGGCCCGTTTGGAAACATTGCCTTCATCATCCGCGCGCGGGTCGAAGGATTGAGGGATTATGGTCCGGCGATCTCTCCCTTCAACTCTTTCCAACTGATTCAAGGCCTGGAAACACTTTCCTTACGGGTGGAACGCCATGTGCAAAACACCCGGGATCTTGCCGTTTGGCTTCAGAATCATCCCAAGGTGGAATCGGTCAGTTACCCGGGTCTGGTTGGCGATCCGAATCATTCACTTGCCACAAAATATCTGAAAAAAGGAGCGGGTGCCGTCTTGTCCTTTGTTGTGAAGGGTGGCAAGGATAATGCCATGCGTCTCGTGGGTGCGTTGCAAATGGTGAGTCATCTTGCCAATGTGGGAGATGTAAGGACGTTGATCATTCAACCCGCTGCAACAACCCATTCCCAGTTGAGCGAGCACGAGCAACAGACTGCAGGTGTTCATCCCGCAGGGTTGCGTGTCTCTGTTGGAATTGAACACATTGAGGACATCATTGCAGACTTCGAACAAGCATTGGAAAAATTATAAGGGTATCTTTTCAATCAAAATACAACTGTTATGCCACTAAATCTTCCGGATGGATTGCCAGCCATTGATCTGCTGAGAGAAGAAAACATCTTTGTGATCGATCAGACCAGGGCAGAACATCAGGACATCCGTCCTTTGAAAATTGTCATTCTTAATCTGATGCCGCTGAAAATCGCTACGGAAACAGACCTGCTCAGATTGTTGTCCAACACACCTCTGCAATTGGAGATTGATTTCCTGCAGATTGAAGGACACAAGCCCAAGAATACATCTCAGGATCACCTGAATGCCTTTTACAAGACTTTCAGGCAGATTCATCAGGAGAAATATGACGGAATGATCATCACAGGTGCACCCGTTGAACATCTTCCCTTTGAA
>JAJTBP010000166.1 GCA_021286825.1 Marinilabiliales bacterium
CAGGCACGTGGTTCGGCTTTAACCTTCCATCGCAGCGATCCGTCGAAATTCAGACAGTAAATGGTCCCACCACGGGCATTGAAAAGCGATTCGAGATGACCATCGCCGTCGATGTCGGACAAAACAGCCCCTCCAAAGTCGTAGAGGTAATCCTTAAGATCGTTCTTCCATTTCAGCTTGCCGGATTCATCGAGGCAGTACACCACTCCGGCATTGGTCGGGGCTACGATCTCTGCCTTGCCATCCCCGTCCACGTCCCCCACAGCCGGAACAATCACATTTTCAGCAGTGGAGAAGGCAAACATCTCCTTGCCGGTGCTACTCAACCGAATGATCATCTTTCCTCCGCTGATGATCAGACTGTTGGGGTGTTTTGCATCCGGAAACGGTTGGGGAATACCCGCCCCGCCGGCCTCCGGTGCCGTATATTTCCAGACGTTCTGCAATGCGCCGTTGCCAGCAATCAATCCCGATTGCAGGGCAATCAGGAGCACAAGAAGGAGGATACCTTTCGGATAATTTAGTTTCATCGGGCCTGTTGTTAGTAGTAAAGCAATGGGCAGGAGGGTCCTGCGAAATGGATATCGATGCTAAAGATAGGGAGAATGAGCGATTTATTCAACACCTGCTGCGGTTCACTTGAACAAAAGCATGGGGCTTGCCGGAACGGGTTGCCTTCATAAAAAATCCCCGACTGCCGGGCAGTAGGGGACTTTTCTGATTCCTGAGACGGGTAGGCGCCGTTGGTCAGGACTTGCGAAGGAAGATGTTGCCGCTGATGGTCTTGATCTCGATGGGCAGGGTTCCGCCATTGAGTGTCTTGCGCTGCTTGGTGCCGACGAAGGAGAGCTCTTTGGTGCCTCCCGCATCGAAGGTCAAATTGGAATAGACATCTCCTGAGATGGAGGAGAGCTCAAATTTGGCCTTCAACCCCGATGGAACGGTGTAGTCGACAAAACCACTGATGGAATTGACCGTCATCTTACCTTCCACTTTTACCAGGATGATGTTTCCGGAAATGGTCTTCAGATTGAACTCGGTCTCGGCAGGAATCCGGAGCCGGTAGTTGACGAGATCTTTGAAGTTGCAATCCCGTTTGCAACCGGAAGCTTTCTGGATTCCTTCGAAGTCGATTTTTTCCACCAGTGAAACCTCTCCGGTGAACTGGCTCTCCTTCAGACTGTAGTAGTCGTTGTATCGGTTCTGGTCAAGATTAACGGTAACCACCAACTCCGCTGTGTTCTTGTCCCATCGTTCCACCCGGATGGTGTCGGCAAAATCCAGCTTGAGCGTCAACTTTTTCCCGGAAATGGGGTAGGTTTTGTTGAGAACCTTCTGCGCCAGGAGTGTCGGACTTGCCAACAGGGCCATGGCCAGGATCATGAATAGACTTTTCATGGGATCGCCTGTTAACGTTTGCGAAGATAGATGTTGCCGGTGATGCTTTTCAGCAGTACTTTCTGACCGCCCCCGTTGAGGGTGTAGGAATTGCCGGATTGCATCTTGAGATAATTCATGCCGTTGGCTCTTTCCTTATCCTTGGGTTCCTTGTCCTGAATGCTCTTCAGATCCAGGTTGTTGTAGACATTGCCATTCATGGTGCTGATGTCAAAATTGGCTTTCTCGGAGGCAGGTACGGTGATGTCGACGAGACCACTGATGCTGGCCGCTGATGGTGTTGATGGTAAAAGGTCCGGAAGATTTGGAGATTTTTACATTGGCACTGAGGGCTTTGAGTTCGAGGCTGCCGGTAAAACCTTCTACGGTCACGTCACCCTTGACGAAAGGACTGCTGTAATCCACATTGACGGCTGTGCCTGTCGGGACCAAGATTTTGTATTTATAGTCACGTACCTGACGTGTGGCCCCCTGGATGCTGATGATCCCGTTCTCTTCACTCACATTGATGCCCAGATCTGTATTGTCTTCTGCTGAACCAAGCAGTTTGAGTCCCTGTGCCCGATCCGGTTTCTCCATGTTAAAATCGGATTCGATGACGAGGGCATTGCCGTTGGAGTTGAGGAGTGAAATCTCTCCGGGCAGATTGGTGATCTCGATCTTGCCTTTGACCTTGGGCGTGTATTCGTATTTCTTCGTTTGCGCCTGGGCAAGGAATGGAATGGCTGCAACAAGCAGTAAAATGATATGCTTCTTCATGATGTTCTTTTTTTTATTGGTTTGTTGAGTCCCGTGGGTGACAATGCGCCGGCTGATTGTCTCCCGACAGGTTTATATAATCGCTTTGATCATATCCTTGGCAAATGCCTTCACATGGGCATCCGTTTTTTCGTTGTTGGTGATGTTTTCAATGGGTTGTCTCGCTTCCCGTATCCCCTTTTCGGTCAACACCTGGATCAGGGAGATCTGTAGCAAAGGGTCTTCCTGGATGGCCAACGACCGGATCAATTCCTCTTTGACCCTGCCATCTTTTTCAATCATCCCCGATAGGGCCATGATGGCTGCCAGTCGGACATTGGCATTTTTGTCGCGGTTCATGGTGTTCACCAGGGCATCCACCAGGTCATTGCTGACTTCCATCGTATTGCTGACGGTATAAACGGCTTCGATCTTCTGCGGTCCGGTATAATCCCGCAGACTTGCCAGCAACAGTTGCTGTTTCTGTGCCGAAAGATCTGAGGCCATCTGCTGTTGTACCGAGTTGCCCTTGTAGACTCCTGACAGGTATCCCATGAGGAAGGTACCCGCAACGAATACCACCGCAGCCGCAATTTTTGTCCAGGTGGGCAGGAAGCGCACATGGCCCTTGCTGCGGTTTTCGGCGGCTTCCATCATCAGGGCAAACTCTTCGGCCATGTCTGCGGGAACCTCCACCTCCGGAACCTTGCCCAGGAAGGAGAGAAACCCCTGCATCTCCTGCAACTCCCGGGAGCAGTGGGGGCACCCTTCCATATGTTCCCGGACCTCCTGTTGTTGCCTGCTGTCGAGCTTTCCGTCCATGAATTCCGGAAGCAAGATGTTGATCTCTTTGCAATTCATATCTTCTTCAATTGATGGAACTGTTTTTTTTAATTCAATCGACAATCATTTGGGCGTAGATCTCTTTCAACTTCTGGATCGCCCGGAAAGTTCTGACCCTTACCGTATTCTCACTGGAGTCGGTGGTCAGTGCAATCTCTTTGTAGGAGAAGCCCTGAAACCGGTTCAGCTCGATCAGTTCCCGGTAGCCGGGTGGAAGTTTCGCCATGGCCTCCATCAGGAATCCGACCGCTTCATTCAACTCACTCGATCGTACCGCATCCTCCTTGTCGCGGAGGATGATTTCGGGCTCATCCTCGAGTTGGTAAAACCTTTGCGCTCCTCTGAAATGATCCACCATGATGTTCCGGGCTATCCGGAAAAGCCAGGGTAAAAAGACCTTATCATCCCGCCAGCTGTTGGCATACCGGATCACCTTCAGAAAGACATTCTGCGTCAGGTCACGACTCGCATCGCTGTCCCGTGTCATGCGAACAAAGTAGTTGTACACATGCCGGTGATGACGGTCATAAAGAAGGGAGGCGGCTTTCATCTCCCCGGCCGCCAGTTGCTTCATGAGTCTTTCATCGCTGCTTTTTTCCATCATGCCCTCTGCTGATTTCGGATCTGGTTTGCTTTTCTGATGTGAATACCATTTGTGTACCGCTTTCGTTACACCCACTTCAAAATTTTATTTGCCTCGTGGAGCCGGATGCGCTGTTGCAGAGCCTCCCGGGATGATGAATGTATCCATTTTATTTGGCTTTGCAAAACGGGATCGACACAGTGACCTTTCTGTCAATATGTTATGCAATCATCAGAATAGCAACAAGATACAAATTGAATTGAATTTTGAAATAAAAATAGTGAGATACTTTGATATGAACGCACGTTCATTATATTTGTAATGATTTTAAAACTTATGCCCAGACCCATCCGAAACAGAAAAATTCATCGTCCGCCATCCATGTCGGGATTCATGCCCTTTGGTTTTTGCGGCAAGAACCAGGAGCGGGTTCAGCTTCAATACGATGAATTTGAGAGCCTGAATCTGGTCAACTATCAAATGCTCTCCCAGGAGGAGGCAGCCCAACGGATGGATGTCTCACGACCTACCTTCACCCGCATCTACAACCGTGCCTTGCAGAAAATTGCTAAGGCCATGGTCGAGTGTTTGTCGCTTGAGATCGAGGGGGGGAATGTCGATTTTGACAAGCAGTGGTACAAATGCCGCAGGTGTTTCAAATTGATCGAGGGTTTGGAAAACCATGCCCCATGCGAAGGTTGTCGGTTTGCGGGGAAAGGAGAATTGGTAAAAATTAATGGATAATCGTGTGATGAAAGTAGCGTTGCCTGTAAGGGAAAACAACCAGATTGATGGCCATTTTGGTCATTGTGCCTATTTTGAAGTGGTATCCTGGCAAGAGGACATCGGAAAGATCGAAAGCAAGCGGATTCCCTCATTGCAGGGTTGCGGTTGCAAATCCGGGATTGCGGGAGTGCTTGCAGCGGAGGGTGTCACCCTGTTGATTGCGGGCGGGATCGGAAACGGGGCCGTCAACGTGTTGAACCGCAATGGAATCGAGGTGATCCGAGGGATCGAAGGGGATGTGCTGGCTGCCGTTGAGAAATATTTTGCCGGTGAACTGGCCGACTCGGGCGAGAGTTGTTCCGCTCACAGTCACCACGCTTCCGGAGAGGGTGGCCATCATGCCTGCAGCCATTGAACGGTACGCATAAGGGCCGATCGTCTGTCCGATGATCGGTCCATTCTGACTGTTTCCCAAGATGAACCTGATCAAAAAAATTGGATTTTTTTATTACCAGGGATTTAAACAGATGACCCTTGGCAGACGATTGTGGATCATCATCCTGATCAAGTTGGCCATCCTGTTTCTGGTGTTGCGGATATTTTTCTTTCCCGATTTTCTGAAGTCGCGCTTCCGGACGGAGAAGGAGCGATCCGATTATGTCATTGAACGACTGACTAAATAAGTTGATATGGAAAATGTAGATCTTTCGCTTGTGGACTGGTCGAGGGCACAGTTTGCCCTGACTGCCATCTATCACTGGCTCTTCGTGCCGCTGACCCTGGGATTGTCTTTCCTGGTCGCTTTCATGGAGACACTTTATGTAAAAACCGGGAATCCGGAATGGAAAAGGATTACCAAATTCTGGATGACGCTCTTCGGCATCAATTTTGCCATCGGTGTTGCAACCGGCATTATCCTGGAGTTTGAGTTCGGGACCAACTGGTCAAACTACTCCTGGTTCGTCGGCGACATCTTCGGGGCGCCGCTCGCCATCGAAGGCATCATGGCCTTTTTCCTCGAAAGTACCTTCATCGCAGTCATGTTCTTTGGCTGGAACAAGGTGAGCAAGAAATTTCACCTGCTTTCCACCTGGCTGGTTGCGATCGGATCCAATCTTTCGGCCCTATGGATCCTGGTAGCCAACGGTTGGATGCAATATCCGGCCGGCATGAAATTCAATCCCGACACGGCCCGCAACGAAATGGTCAATTTCTGGGAAGTGCTGTTCTCCCCGGTCGCCATCAACAAGTTCCTGCATACCGTCTCCTCGGGATATGTTCTGGCCTCCCTGTTCGTCATCGGCATCAGTGCCTGGTATCTGCTGAAGGGACGTGAAATCCTCCTGGCCAAAAAGAGCACCCTCGTGGCGGCCCTCTTTGGCCTGCTGAGTGCTGGTTTCGTCGTGTTGACCGGCGACGGCTCGGCCCGTACCATGGCCAAATACCAACCCATGAAATTTGCCGCCATGGAGAATCTCTATGTGGGTCAGCAAAATGCCCCATTGGTAGCCATCGGCATCTTAAAAGCCGATGAGAAAGATCAGGTGCATCACAAACAGAATTTCAGGTTTGAAATTGAGATCCCCAACATGCTCTCCTACATGGCATTCCTGGATCCGAATGCCTATGTTCCGGGGATAAGCGACCTGGTACACGGCAATCCCGAACGGGGCATTCTCTCCTATGCCCAACGTTCTGAACTGGGAAAAAGCTCCATCCTTTCGCTCGCTGCCTACAAAAAGGCGAAAAAGGAGGGCAACGATTCCTTGGCCACCGCCTCGCTGGCCAAATTTGAACAGAATTATCCCCATTTTGGATACGGCTATTACCAGGGAAGGGATGTGCATGAACTGGTCCCCAACGTACCGATGACCTTTTATTCCTTCCGAATCATGGTGTTTTTAGGCATTCACTTCGGATTGCTCTTCCTGGTCGTGCTTTACCTGTCGCTAAAAGATCGGCTGGAAAAGAAAAAATTTGTGCTCTACACCGCATTGTGGACCATTCCTTTGGCTTATCTGGCCTCCGTGGTGGGATGGATCGTAGCCGAAGTGGGCCGTCAACCCTGGGTCATTCAGGACATCCTTCCTTCCATCGCCGCCGTTTCCAAACTCAGCCCCATCCATGTTCAGATTACTTTCTGGATGTTCCTGGTGCTATTCACGGCTTTGCTGATCGCAGAGGTCAGCATCATGGTCACCCAGATTAAAAAGGGTGCCTCCGAAGAACATTGAAACAGGGGTCAATCACAAACTGATAAAACATACCATCATGATCGCATCGATATCAATTTCCCTCCTTCAGCACTACTGGTGGATCATCGTATCCCTGCTGGGAGCCCTGCTGGTCTTTCTGATGTTCGTTCAGGGCGGCCAGACCCTCTTGCTTACGCTGTCGGGCAACGAAGAGGAAAAGACCTTGTTGGTCAACCTCATCGGCCGGAAATGGGAGTTTACCTTTACCACCCTGGTCACCTTTGGCGGAGCCTTCTTCGCCTCCTTCCCGCTCTTTTACTCCACCAGCTTCGGCGGTGCCTACTGGGTCTGGATCCTGATCCTCTTCCCGTTCATCGTTCAGGCTGTCTCGTACGAATACAGGAAAAAACCGAACAACATCCTGGGTCCCAAAACCTTCGAGACCTTTTTGCTGCTGAATGGCCTGCTGGCCCCCCTGCTGATCGGAACAGCCGTGGCCACCTTCTTCACCGGCTCCAGCTTCTCTATCAATTTCCTCAACATCACCAACATCGGGAAAGAGGGTGCACCGGTAATTTCTCAGTGGACGGGTCCCGCCCACGGACTGGAAGCGGCACTGAACCCCCACAACCTGCTGCTGGGTGTCGCCGTTCTCTTCCTCTCCAGGGTGCTGGCTCTGCTCTATTTCATGAACCGCATCCAACACGAAGCCATCCTGAAGCGGGTCAAAGGCCAGCTGATGATAAATGCCATCGTCTTTCTGGTCACCTTTCTCGGATTTACCATCTGGACCCTGCTATCCGATGGTTTTGCTGTGAATCCTGCCAATGGCCAGGTCTTTCTCGAGCCCTTCAAATACCTTCACAACCTGCTTCAAATGCCGGTTGTAGCCCTGCTGTTCCTTGTGGGCGTGGCCCTCGTCCTGCTGGGCATCATCCGACCCATGTTCTGGTTTGAGAAATGTGGAACCAAAGGCATCTGGCTGGCGGGTTCCGGAACGGTCTTCACCGTCCTGGCCCTTTTGCTGCTTGCCGGATTCAACGATACCGCCTACTATCCCTCTTCGTCGGATCTTCAAAGCTCACTTACCATCCAAAACAGCTCCTCCAGTCTCTATACGCTGACCGCCATGAGCTATGTCTCCCTGATGGTGCCTTTCGTGCTCGCTTACATCTGGTACGCCTGGCGCTCGATCGACAACCAAAAGATTGACCTGGAAG
>JAJTBP010000167.1 GCA_021286825.1 Marinilabiliales bacterium
GTTGAAGAAAATTCCCTGGGGAATACGAAGTGCGGCAGCGCTTAGGGTTCTTAACCGCTTTTGCGGTTTTTTGTTTTCCCTGACCTGTTTGTTCAGGGCTAGCCAGAAAGGAATGAGGATTGCAGCAAACACGACAACAATCAGGTATTCAATTCCCTTCGTTGCGAAGATGTTGTGGTAACTAAATCCGTCCATAAATTAAATTATTAAAATGTTGTGGTAATTGATCAGTCAAATGAAATGGATGCTTTCCGCGATATTCAATGTCCGGATTCCTGTGCCCATACAGGGGAGTTTCTCAGGACCGGCATTCTTCTGACGATCCACCGGAAGATCCAGAGTTCAGTAAAAATGACGGCAAAGGTGACCACGATCTCCATCCAGGAGGGAACATAGCGGACAGCTGCATCCCATCTGAATCCAATCACGGTTACATTCAACCGGTTCAGGATAATGCCGATCATGGTCAGGATCGCTGCAATGCGGACGGCCATGAGGTTGTATTTTCTGTAGCTATAAAAGAAGAGGATCATGGGAACCAGAACAAATCCAAGCATTTCGAGCAAAAACCAGTGACCCATGCCCGTGTTGAGAAGTTCCCAATGTTCCCCATGTATGAAAACCAAAAACTGCAGGAAAAGATAGGCAAACATGGCCAGGGCACAGACTTTTGAGAGTCCGTGGACCACATTGTCGTGTTCCTTCCTGTGTTCAGCACTGATCTGGTCATTGAAGACCTTCTGGCTGATGGAACCCTCAAAAATCACCATCGACAATCCGGCAAAAACAGAGGAAACCAGGAACAGAATGGGCAAAAACTCTGAGTACCAAAGCGGATGGATCTTGTCCTTGCACATCAGGTAGAGTGCTCCAAGACCCGATTGGTGCAGGGAGGATAGGGTAATTCCCAGGATGACCGCTCCGACTGTCAAACCTGAAAGGATGCGGGCAGCTTTGCGTGCCCCAAGCCATTCAGCAATTGCCGGGGAAAATTCGAAAAGTTCGGCCAACATGTAAAGCAAGAAATGCCAGGCTACCAGAAAGAGGACGGAACTGGCTCCGAAATTGTTGCCGATGATTGGGTTCACTACATTCCAAGGTCTTCCCAAGTCAAGCAACAAGGCTCCTGTGTAAAAAGCATAAGCCAGGAATCCATTTAGCACCGTCACACGGACGATGGACTTGTACTTTTTCATATTGAGGATGTAGACCATGAAGGTGAGCACATAGGCACCTCCGGCGAAAGCCACACCTGTCACCACGTCAAATCCGATCCATAGCCCCCATGGGACATCCTGTGAAAGGTTGGTAATGGCGCCAAGTCCCTTCCAGAACCGAAGGATGATGAGGGCGATCCCCAGAAGGATTACAGGAACCGAAATGACATTGAAAAGGGTAAAGATTTTTCCCTTGGGTTTGAGTTCACTCAGAAAAAAGGAGAAATAGGGCGTACCCTCGTTGTCTCTATAATTGGGTTGTGGTTTGTTATTCATTGTCTTCGTCTTTTTGATTGGTTTTTGTTGCTTCGTAAATGGCCAGCAAAAGCGGAGGCAATAAAACATCCACGGATGGGACGCTGTAGAGAAATCCTTTGGTAAGTGCCGGATAGGATGAGGTTTGAAGTTTGGGGTTGAAACCCAGTTCGCTGAACGGAGCCGGGGCAAGATAAAGCAATCCGGTACCACCGGCTACCTCTTCTCCATAAATTTGATTGACATAGTCTTTCGGGTTTTCGAAGATCCGTTTCCGGGCTTCCGCAATCAATTCGCGACGGGTCCCGAAGGTAAGCGCGTCACCTGGACAGGCTTCGGCACAGGCAGGAAGTTTTCCTTCCTTGATGCGATCGTAGCACAAGTCGCACTTTTGTATTTTGGGGTTGTTGCTGTGAAATTCAAATTTGGGAACATCAAATGGACAGGAGACCATACAATAACGACATCCCATGCATTTTTCACCTCGCCAAATAACGGGACCTTCCTTGGTCTTGTACATGGCTTCTGTCAGACAGGCAGCCGTACAGGCAGGCTCGTTGCAATGCATACAGGATTTCCTGGCAAAGACTTCGCCTTTGGAGGTGATGAAATTGTTGATGACAGAACGTTGTGTCTCACTGGTTTTGCGTAGTACTCCGGCTTTCAACTCATCCTGGGGTTCAGGAAGATTGTGTGCCTTGGCACAGACCCTCTCGCAGGCCCTGCATCCAAGACACCTTGTTGAATCATAAAGCATTCCTTGAAATTCGACGGGTTCCTTTCCAGAAGTTGCTTCTCCAAAACTCTTGCCGGCAGCCAGGGTAATCCCTGCAACGCACATGGTCTTGAAAAAATCGCGGCGATCAAAGCCCATAACTTTCGATTTAATGTGGTTAGCTAATATTGTTGGTGATGAATCATTTTTAACGTGAGGTGTTGATAAAGCGGGTTTGAAATTCTTCCCAGATTTCGGGTCCCATTTCAGCGAGAAGATGGTCTGAAAGTTCTCCTCCATCCTGAAGGACGACGTGTGAATAGGCCAATTGATCTTTCAAAACCGTTGCGGCGATGAAATCCTTGAATCTTGCCAGTTCATCCCTGAGCCATTCGGTGTAGCGTTCTCCCATGAACATGAACTGAACCTCCCTTAACCAGTTTTGTGGTTCGATCTGATAGACCCAACCTTCCGTGAATGGTGCGTTGTTTACGGGTGAACCATCGGAAAGAAGTTGCTGATTTCTGGCAAGGATAACACCTGTTACGGGAGCATTCAGAATCAATTGTTTGCCATCCTGCATGATGGTCAATATTTTCTCACCTTTTCTGACCTTCTCTCCTACTTCCTTCAGACCCACCTTGCTGATCTTTCCGGTAAGGTGTTGCAAGAAACTGTCGACTCCAATCCGGACATTGCCATCCTGTTCCATAAAAGCCCAGGTATGGGTTTTGTCGAAATAGATTCCCTTGGGAGCATCGACAACGCTTTCCAGCAAAAGCGGTGCAATGGTAAGATTGTTAGCCGGAGCTGCGACTGCCACCCTACGTCTGCTGTAGAAAAAGAGACCGGCAAAGATGGCTGAGAGCAATGCTACGGTGAGGGCTACCGGCCAATTTGCCGGTGTTTGAGTCGGACGTGTAAGCTCAGGCTTGCTGAAGTTACCAGACAGTTCGGCAAGGTTGGAGCGAATTTCATGGGTGGTCAGTGCGCAATATCCCATGTCACCCATTTTGGTCTGTCCCTCTTGGAGAATCCAGGTAAGGAAAGTGGTGGCGGCTTCGCCCGGTTGGGCTTTGGCTACGGCATATAGATTGTTGCAAAGAGCCGACGGATATTTTCCAATCCATACTCCGTGAGCAAATTCATTGAGGTTTGTATAGATGTTTTCGAAACTGTCCATTCTGCCATTGCCGTTCTTGTCAAGAGGCAACAATGCTATCTGGTTGGATTGGCTCTTCATGAGATCATCCAGTTTACAGAAACCAATAGCCAAAGGATCTTTCTCAACCATTCCCAGTACAGCCTGGGTTGAGTTTTGGGTTGCTGCCATGTTGAAGGTGGCTTTGTTGTTGCGTACCCACTCTCTCAAACCGGTGATGACCTCTGCATCTTCAGGAAGCACAAGGTTTACCTTTTGAGCCTGTCCACCCGTCAAGATTTCAGACCAGCTTTTTTGTGCAGCTCCGCCAAAAAGAGAGCAAAGGGAGGTGATGGTCATTCCCTGCTTTTTCAACAGAGGAAGCATGGGGTTGGCGGCATTGATTACGGGAACGATTACATCCCTGCCAACAATCATCTTCCAACCTGCATGCAGGAGGGGATCATTGTTAAAATCAGAACAAAACCGGAGCTCTTCGGCAGTACCTGAGGTATTCAGTCCGACGGCAATTTCGGGATGTTGACCAGCGAACCCGGCAATCCAACCGGTGGCCAAAGCGGAAAGTTCAGGAGTGGTGGCAACCCTTACCTGACTGCTGCTCCCGGCAGCGTGAACCGGTGTTCCTGCAGCCTGGACATTTCCGAAGATGAAGAATGACAACCCGACAATTAAGAATGCTAACTTTTTCATGGCAGTAGATATAAATGGTTAATTGCTTTCAGTGAACGATTCATTTTTATTTGAATGATCTGTCCATCCTAGACCAATAACTGTGCCACAAAAAAATTTATCTTTCTATAATATTGTATTTCATCTACTTAAATATATCTAAGTGAATTTTTAAACAATCCGATTGTTTAAAATTTCAACACTTTTTTCAGGAAATTTGATTATATGATTGATTTTCATTGTCTTGTGTATTGTGTAGAATATTTCATCAGTGTTGATGTTTTAAACAATCGGCTTCTATCTGCTTAATATTCAGTCTATTAAAAATACATAACAGCCATGATTGACAAGGGTGATTGCATTGGCAAAAGGGAGAGGTGTGTTCCCTGGTTGCCAGGAGTTCTCTGCTAACGATCGTTCATTGCTTGTTGGAGAAGGTCTCCTCAAGTGCGGTACAGCCAATGATCATCAGCGCTGAAAATCGGCTGACAACCCAGTTTGGTCGAGGGGGAGGGCAAAAAAAGAGACGGTCTGAATGATCAGGCCGTCTCTTGGTACGAATTCATCAGGCAGGGTAAAAACCTTGCAGCTTATTTCTTCGGATAGATTTTGATGGGATTTTTGAAGGCCCGGTAAATCAGATAGGCACCTGCCAGAACGAAGGGGATGCTCAGGATCTGACCCATGTTCAACAACATTCCGGCTTCGAAGGTCTCCTGATTTTCCTTGACAAATTCGATGAAGAAACGGGTCAGGAAGATGCCGATAAAACCATAACCAATAAAGAAACCTTCCCTGTCTTTCAACTCTTTCCGATTGAAGAACAACCAGAGGGAGGTAACAAAAACGGTTAAATAGCTAAGGGCCTCATAAATTTGAGTGGGGTGCTTGGCCAGTGTTTCATGGTTTCTGTCGAAGATGAATCCCCAGGGAAGATTGGTGGCAACTCCGTAGATCTCAGAATTCATTAAGTTTCCTGTACGAATCATTGCAGCGACAAGGGCCGTGGGGATGATCAATCGATCGAGCGTCCAGAGCATCGACCTACGGGTAATGTATTTCGAGTAAAAGAAGATGGCTACCACAATGCCCAATGCACCGCCGTGACTGGCCAATCCCTGATACCCGACAAACTTCCATCCCATATCGGTCTTGGCCACTGGCAGTACAATTTCCAGCAGATGTTGGGAATAATAACTCCACCCATAAAAAAACACATGTCCCAACCTGGCACCGACGATGGTTGCCACGATGGTATAGATGAAGAGTTTTTCCAACCATTCGGTGTTGGAACCTTCGAATTTGAACATCCGACTCATGATCTGATAGCCAGCCAGAAAGCCAAGGGCGAACATCAGGCCATACCACCGAATCGAAATGGGACCTAAATTAAAAATCTCCGGACTCACATTCCAATGTATGGACAACATCTGTATCATCATAGGGGCAGCATTTTATTTGATTAACACTGTGGAACAGATAACAGTCTCCGTAAGGCATTTTGTCTGGACCCAGGTTCAGACCGATCCGCTATTCCTTTCCGTGGCAATTCTTGAATTTCTTTCCGCTTCCGCATGGACAAGGATCATTTCTACCCACTTTGGGAGCATGGCGAACAGGTTGAACCACCCTTCTCTCTTCCTGGGATTCCCCTCCGGAATTGCCGGATGCTTCCTGCTTTTCCTCACGGTATTGGGACCTATCCTGACGTTTCCTTGCGATCGGAGCCTCTTTTACCTCCTCGGCTTCACTGATTGGAATCTGACCTTTCATGAGCGTAGAAACAACGCCACGGTTGACCTGCTCCATCATGGCCTTGAATAAATTGAAAGATTCCAGTTTGTAGATGAGCAACGGATCTTTCTGCTCATAGGAAGCATTCTGCACCGAAGTTCTCAGTTCATCCAATTCCCGGAGGTTTTCTTTCCAATGCTCATCGATCGTTGCGAGAATGACCTGTTTCTCATAAGACTTCACGAGATCCTGCCCTTGCGTCTTATAGGATTTTTCGAGATTGGTCACGATTTGGAAGACGCGGTGTCCATCCGTGATGGGCACAACGATGTTGGTATAGATGTGTGACTTGGTTTCATACACATCCTTGATGACCGGAAATGCCTGACGGGAGATGGTTTGTGCCTTTCGGGAAAAACTATCGATGGAGGCATGGTATACTTTATCCGTTACCTGGTCTACATTCATTTTCGTAAAATCCTCTTCACTCACAGGGCAATCCAATGAAAGGGATTTGATCAGATCCAGTTTGTATTCCTCGTATGCTTCTGTTCCGCTCGCGTGATGTTCCTGGGTGAGCAATTCTGACATATCATAGATCATGTTCAGAATGTCTACTTCAATTCTCTCACCGAAAAGGGCATGACGACGCTTCTTGTAAATGACTTCGCGTTGTGAATTCATGACATCGTCATATTCCAGAAGTCGTTTACGAATGCCGAAGTTGTTCTCTTCCACCTTCTTCTGGGCACGTTCAATGGACTTGGAGATCATGGAATGCTGAATCACTTCACCTTCCTTCAATCCCAGGCGGTCCATGATTCCAACGATACGATCGGAAGAGAACAGACGCATCAGATCATCTTCAAGAGAGACAAAGAATTGCGAGGTACCGGGATCGCCCTGGCGACCGGAACGACCACGCAACTGGCGGTCGACGCGTCGTGAATCATGACGTTCCGTTCCGATGATGGCCAAACCACCCAGATCCCTGGTCTCCGGAGTCAATTTGATGTCGGTACCACGACCTGCCATGTTGGTGGCGATGGTAACGGTTCCCAACTTACCGGCTTCAGCGACGATGTCGGCCTCTTTCTGATGCAGTTTTGCATTCAGCACCTGATGTTTGATGCCCCGCATCTGCAGCATACGGCTCAGCAGTTCCGAAATTTCCACGGAGGTGGTTCCCACGAGGATTGGCCGGCCAATTTTGTTGAGTCGGACGATCTCCTCAATGATGGCTTTGTATTTTTCGTTCTTCGTCTTGTAAACCAGGTCATCAAAATCTTTGCGGCTGATGGGTCTGTTCGTAGGAACGACGACCACTTCCAGCTTATAGATGTCCCAGAACTCACTGGCTTCCGTCTCTGCCGTACCAGTCATACCCGCCAGTTTGTGGTACATCCTGAAATAGTTTTGCAGGGTAATGGTGGCAAAAGTCTGGGTTGCTGCCTCCACGACCACTTTTTCCTTGGCTTCAATGGCCTGGTGCAGTCCGTCGGAGTATCTCCGTCCTTCCATGATACGTCCGGTCTGCTCATCCACGATCTTGACCTTGTTTTCGATCACCACATACTCAATGTCCTTTTCAAACATGGTATAGGCCTTCAACAACTGGTTGACCGTATGAACCCTTTCCGACTTAATGGCAAAGTCCTGCATCAGGTGATCCTTTCTTTCCAGCTTCTCCGGATCCGAAAGTTTGATGTCATTCTGAATATCTGCAATCTTGGCCCCGACATCCGGAAGGATGAAGAAGGACTGATCCGAATTGTTTTGGGAGAGAATGTCAATCCCTTTGTCTGTCAACTCAACAGAGTTCTGTTTTTCATCGATAACGAAGAAGAGTTCATCCGTGACAATGTGCATGTTTCTGCTATTGTCCTGCATGTAAAAGTTCTCCGTCTTGAGC
>JAJTBP010000168.1 GCA_021286825.1 Marinilabiliales bacterium
GGTGCGGATCGTTGGTCTTAACCTTGAAACGATTCCGGGGATTCACCAGCGCGGCTTTCTTATAATCGTAATAATTGGCCATGATGTAACGGATGATCAACTCCTTCGATTTTTCAGAATAGGTATTGCTGATGCTTACCGGTCCAATCAGATACCGGTATTCGGGATTCTTCAACAAAAAGTAGAGAATACCCTTCCAAAGCAGGAACAACGGAAGCGGTTTTCTTTGGTATTCACAGACAATGAAGCTGCGTCCCAGTTCCAGTGACTGATGCAACACCTCTTTGAAGCCGGGACGCATCTTAAACAGGGTATGGGTATAAAAACCTTGCACACCGTATTGGTCCAGGATTTCACCACCCATCCCGATACGGTATCCCCCGACAATCGCTCCCGCCTCTTTGTCCCAAATGATCAGCTGATGGTAATAGAGATCAAACTCATCAAAGTCGGTGGAACGGTTGGTTCCTTCACCGACCTTTCGGAAAGTCAGCTCCCGTAGTCGTCCCAGCTCCTGTAGGATGACCGGAATGCTCTTGGTCGGACCACAAAAGACCTCATAGTTTTTTACCTGAAAAAGGAAATGATCCCGGCGCAACAACTGAATCTCCTTCTCGATCAACACTTGCGGTTGCGGTGGCACGATCTCTTCCGGAACAGGATCGCTCTTGAGGGAATAATTGAAAAAACCCTTTACCTCAATGCCTGAATCAAGGCAGTAGGTTTTGGCCCTCAGGTAACGGCCAAACATCCGGATATCGCCAATCTCGTCCTGTTCCCTGACAGAAATGGGATTTCCGATCCGCACCTTGATGGTCTTGTTTCTTTTGTTGATGAGTTCAGATGGCAGCTTAGCTGTACGCAAAACCGGATGAATCCTGCCCAACAAATGGAAAAGCCTGCTGTTCGTTCCATGAAAATAGATCGGAACGATGGGCACCTTCTGTTTCTTGATGAACCGAATGGCCGACAAGAGCCATTCCCTGTCTGTAATCAGGGAAGAAGCATAATTGGTAGAGACCTCACCGGCAGGAAAAAGACTCAACACCCCCCCGTTGTGAAGGTGGTCGATGGCTGATTTCAGCCCCATCACACTGGAACCGGCCTCCGGCATGTTCTCAAAGGGATTGACGGCCAGAAAGAATTCGGACATGGGTTCGATTTTCTTCAGCATGAAGTTGGCAATGACCTTGTGATCGTTCCGCATCAGGGAAAGCAACTTGATCAGCAGAATCCCATCAATGCCTCCGAAAGGATGGTTTGAAACGGTAATGAATCCTCCGCTTGCGGGAAGTTTCTTCAGGTCGTTTTCATCAAAATCCAGCGTAACATTCAAATATTCGATGAGGGCATCAATGGAATCTATCCCCTGCTTCTCACACACATTCTCATAGAGGTTGTTGATTTTATGAAAGCTGAGCAGGTGCATCAGAATCTTTGCAAAATACTCTCCTCCAAGATATTGAATAAAAGGTGAGACCTTGATCAGGTCCTGGGGTTTGACAAGCTTCATACGTTACATTTTTTTCATTTCGCTCAGAGGAAGAGATCCATCCGACCGAACCTTCACCGGTGAAATCGTGCTGGCAGTTGGTACCTTCAAATATAGAAATTTGGGATCAATAACCATGCGCTAACTGAAATGTAACAACTTGATCATGCATGCTCCTTGCAATCTCGGGCATTGACTGGGGATATAACTGAAAATGATGTAATTTCGCAACAAAATACCTGCCATTGAAAGATTATCCGATAACAGAGTGGCTTCCGACCACAGTCAAGGAGATGCAGCTTTTGGGATGGGACCGCCCGGATGTGGTTCTTTTTTCAGGGGATGCCTATGTCGACCATCCCTCATTTGGAGCAGCCGTCATTGGTCGGTTGTTGCAACGGGAGGGGATGAAGGTGGCCATTGTACCACAACCCAATTGGCAGGACGACCTTAGGGATTTTCGTAAATTTGGGGAGCCCAGGCACTTCTTTGCCGTCACGGCCGGTTGCATGGACTCCATGGTCAACCATTACACGGCGAACAAACGGAAACGGTCGAATGATGCCTATACTCCCGGAGACAGACCGGGGGCCAGACCCGACTATGCCACCATTGTCTATTGCAACCTGCTCAAGAAGCTCTATCCCCATGTACCGTTGATCATTGGTGGCATCGAGGCTTCGCTCCGCAGGGTGACCCATTACGATTATTGGTCGGATCGGCTCAGACCCGGTATTTTGGTTGAAAGCAAAGCCGATCTCCTGTTTTACGGAATGGGTGAAAAATCACTGTTGTCACTGGTAGAAAAGATCAATCAGGGTCATTCCATTCCGGAAATGACCGTCATCCCGCAAACAGCCTATCTGAATCCTTCTCTGACAGTTCCACCGGCTACCCGAGAATGGCAGGATTTTGAACTCTTCTCGCATGAGGCTTGTCAGTCAGAAAAGATCAATTACGCCAAAAATTTCAAGGTGGTCGAGGAGGAGTCCAACCGACTGGAGCCCAATATCCGGCTGGTTCAGAAATGTGGTGACCAAACCATCGTCCTGAATCCTGCCTGGCCCCCCCTTACCTCGGAGGAATGTGATTCTTTCAGCGACCTTCCCTTTACCCGATTGCCCCACCCCCGCTATCATGGCAAGGGAACCATTCCTGCCTACGAGATGATCCGCCATTCCGTCAATGTGCACAGGGGTTGTTTTGGGGGGTGCGGGTTTTGCACCATCTCGGCCCATCAGGGGAAGTTTATTGCCTCGCGGTCGGAAAAAAGCATTCTCAGAGAGGTAGCTGACATCACCCGGATGCCCGATTTCAAAGGGTACATTTCTGATGTGGGCGGACCTTCAGCCAATATGTACCGTCTATCGGGGATTGATCTTCAGATCTGCCGGCTGTGCAAAAGACCCTCCTGCATTTATCCCTCCGTCTGCAAAAATCTCAACACGGATCATCAACCCATGTCCTCCCTTTACCGGCAGGTGGAAAAAGTCAGTGGCGTGAAAAAAGCCTTCATCGGAAGCGGGATTCGTTACGACCTGATCTTCCACCGGAATGCTTCGGAACAAATCAACCAAAACAATGAAGCCTATCTGGAACAGGTAATCACCCGCCATGTGTCTGGTCGACTAAAGGTAGCCCCTGAACACACAGACGACAAAGTGTTGTCGATCATGAGGAAACCCTCCTTCTCCCAATTCCTTCAACTGAAGAAATTCTTCGATCAAACGAATGAAAAGCATGGACTGAGACAGCAGTTGATTCCTTATTTCATCTCCAGCCATCCCGGAAGCGATGCGGAAGCAATGGCCGATCTGGCAGCACGTACCAAGGCCCTCAACTTTAAACTGGAACAGGTGCAGGATTTCACCCCAACGCCCATGACGCTGGCTACGGTCATCTATTATTCAGGATACCATCCCTACACCCTCAAGAAAATTTCCACCGCCGAGAGTGCCCAGCAGAAGTTGAGCCAACGGAGATTCTTTTTTTGGTATCAGCAGGAAAACAGGAGAGAACTCATCGCCGAATTGCGCCGAATCAACCGACCGGATCTGGAAAAGCTTCTCTTTGGATAAGACGACCTGCTATCGGTGAAATCCCTCCCCGATGTATTCCAAACCGGTGGCCAGTCCGCTGCGCCAATAACTCCACTGATGGCTTCCATCCCTTACCCTGTATTCGTGGGGGATGTTCAGCTTTCTCATCTCTATGTGCAAAAGTGAGTTTCCATTGTAGAGAAAATCATCATCCCCACAATCGATCCAAAAACGGATCCGCTTTAGTTTCTCAACCGGAACAGAATGGATCAGGCTCAAGGGACTATTGGCTTTCCAGGCATCGGTCAATCGTGCCGTGCCCTTGAGCTCTTTCCCGAAAAGATTGCCAAAATAATGGGTGTATTGCTCGTCAGACATGTTGACGATCTCTTCATCCGAAAAAGTACCCGAGCTGAGGGCCACGCAACTGGCAAAGGTATCCGGGTGACGCATCGAAAGTTTCAATGCCCCGAACCCACCCATGCTGAGTCCGGCAATTGCCCGATATTCCCGCTTTGCCCGGATTCTGTACTCCTTTTCGATAGCCGGGATCATCTCATCGATGAAAACATTCTCCCAATTGTCTTTTTTGTCGTAACTGTTGCAATACCAGGTTACCTTCCCATCCGGGATAATCAGGATACAGGGTGGAATCTTCCCTTCCGATATCCCCTTGTCGGCAATCTGCCCGGCCTCCCCAAACTGCACCCATCCCGTTTCGTCATCCGAGTAGCCGTGAAGCAGATAGACCACCGGATAACTTCTTGCCGAGTTGTCGTAATCCGCCGGTAGGTAGACGGAATACTTGATCTCATAACCGGATGAGGACTTGAAACTTTTCGATTCCAACACTTTACCTGTTTGTGCAAACAGCAAAACCGGCAGCAAGAGGAGGGACAAAAAAACCGGAATGTTCTTCATGACAATTTATTTAGTTGGTGAGATGACTTTGACTTGGCTGACAGATTTTCCCCAAAATGGCATGACCAGCGAAACACCTGCTCGGAGGATGCTTTAAAAAAATCCCTTTCGGGGGATCGCAGGGAAAAACCGTTACCACAACCCTTACAAAGCTAGCAAATAAAGGGAGTTTTACTATATTTGGCTCTCCAAAATACACATTAAACAAGACGATCATGGCATCTTTTCTGCTGGGATTTCTTTTTGGCGTACTCCTATCGAGTGCCAAACTAAACCGTTTTGACACCATCAGTGGCATGGCCACGCTAGAGAACTTCAAGGTGGCAAAAGCCATTGCCCTGGCCATTGGCGTAGGCATCCTGCTGATCAATGCAGAAATTGGCCTGGGTTTGGCCTCCTACCATGTGAAGCCCTTGATGCTGGGAGGTATTGTGGTAGGCGGACTCATCTTTGGAATCGGGATGGCCATTCTGGGCTATTGTCCGGGAACCTTGATGGTATCGGTGGGTGAAGGCTCCCTGGATGCGGTGACGGGGCTTTTTGGCGGACTGGCTGGCGGATTGGCCTACACGCTTCTGCTTCCCTCCGTATCACCACTCCTGGGCCCCAATCTCGGTGCTGGATCGCTTTTCACCCTGACAGGATCGTCGCCACTGCTTTTTTACACTTTGGTCGTCCTGCTTGGTCTCTTGTTCAGCGGAGCAGCCTTTTTCATACACCGTGCCGATAAAAGCAGTGACAAAAGCTGGATCCTGGCTGGAACCGGCATCGCCCTTTTGAATGGATTCGTCTTCTATTATGCCGATCGTCAGATTGGAGCCTCTACTTTTTTCCCATATGTTGCGGATCAACTGTTGGGCGTAGTCGACAATGATTATTTCCGCCAGATAGCCAAACCCGGCGCGTGGGAAGTACCCTTTTGGCTTGGGGGTTTGGTAGCCGGAACAGTACTCTCCCTCTTCCGGAAAGAATTCAAATTGAAAATGATTCACGACAACTGGCGAAGATACAAGGGTGATCATATTGGGAAACGCATGTTGTGGGCATTTGTGGGTGGTTTCATCCTCATCTTTGGAGCCAGAATGGCGGGTGGATGCACCTCTGGTCACGTCATCTCCGGAGGAATGCAGGTGGCATTCAGTAGTCTGACCTTTGCCCTCTTCGTTTTCGCCGGACTTTTGCTGACAGGCAAAGTCTTCTATCGTTCGAAATGAATGATCTTTTTGTCTCCACCTTAAACAGCAATGCGCTGGCCTTGCTGAAAATTCTCTTGATTGCCTTGTTGGGTGTGATCCTGGTTCGGACCAAGGTTTTCACATCCGCTGATGTGTCAAGTTTCTCCTCTTTGATGATCCTGGTACTTTATCCGGCCATGATCTTTTCCAAAACCATCCTGACCCTGAAACCGGATGAGTTTCCGCTGTGGTGGGTATTGCCCTTGCTGGGAGTCGGATTGATTGCCATCGGATCGCTGCTGGCAATGTTGCTCTTTGCAACAGACTTGAAGAAGAAGCGCAACCTGATTCCCCTGACCTCCATGCAAAATGCGGGTTATCTTGCTCTTCCGCTCGGACAGGCCATTTATCCGGCGCAATTTGACCTGTATGCCCTCTACACTTTTCTGATCATCATGGGGCTCAACCCTATCCTTTGGACACTCGGAAAATTTTTGAATACCGCCCGGGAGGGGGTAAAATTCTCCCTGCGTCAGATCATTACGCCACCTTTTGTTGCCCTCTCTTTGGGAATCTTCTTCGTTTTGACCGGATGGCACAGGTTTCTACCGAGACCCTTCATCGAAGTAGCCGATCTGACAGGATCGGCAACAGTACCCATTGCCAATTTCATCCTGGGAGCGGTTCTGGGGGGTATCTCCCTAAAAATATGGCCATCCTTTGGAGATGTCTTGAAAGTGACCACCATCAAATTGGTTTTACTTCCCCTGGTGACCGTCTTGCTGATGATCTGGTTTCAAACCGGAAAGGAAAACCGTTTGCTGAGCGATGTGATCCTCATCCAGGCAGCATCGCCACCGGCCATAGCCATCCTGATTCAGATCAAGAAATGGGGCGGAGACGAACAGACCTTGGGTAGCCTGATGCTCATCTCCTATTGCGGCTGCCTTGTAGCCATTCCGCTTTGGTTGGCGATCTGGAAAATATTGTAAGTTTGCAGAAGTGAGACTTACCGGTGCCACCCGACTGCAAGGGAAAAGCAAATCCTTGTAGCGGATCGCATCCACGAAAAAAACATCAAAAGTGCAACATCATGACATCCGGTAACTTTTTGGCATTTGATTTGGGCGCATCTTCCGGCAGGGCGATGTTGGGTACCATCCATGAGAACAAGCTTTCCCTGACGGAAATCCATCGTTTTGAAAACAGGATGGTCGAAATCGACAACCATTTTTACTGGAACATCTTCCTGATCTTCGACGAGCTGAAGACGGGTCTCAAAAAATGCATCCGAGATCATGGCATTCAACCGGATTCCATCGCCATTGACACCTGGGGAGTCGATTTTGTCTTTTTGGATAAAGAGGGAATGATTGCCTCCTTGCCTTTCGCTTACCGCGACCGAAGAACCGATCATGCCATGGAAGATTTCTTTCGGATCATTCCCCGGGAACAACTCTACGGAATGACAGGGATCCAATTCATGCAATTCAACTCTTTGTTTCAGTTGTTCACCCATCAGCGCTTACAGACAACACAATATCTGGTTGGCAAAGATTTGCTGTTTATGCCGGATGCCCTTTCCTACCTCTTCTGTGGCATCAAAAAGAACGAATACTCAATTGCTTCAACCTCACAATTGTTGCGTCCCGGAACCCAAAGTTACGAGTCAAGATTGTTTGAGGCAATGGGAGTCGATCTCTCCATCATGCAGGAAGTGGTCTTGCCGGGCACGATCCTGGGGAATCTCCGTCAGGAAGTGCAAAAAGAGACAGGCAGTGCCAGCATCCCCGTTGT
>JAJTBP010000169.1 GCA_021286825.1 Marinilabiliales bacterium
AGAGACTGGCCAGAAACATCTCGGGGTGAGGCGCACCGATTTTCGATTTTTCGCCGGCATCGGCATAATTCAGCATGTATCCGGTCGGACCGGAGGCATAGATCGGAAAGTAACCCGTCAGATTCATCCCCGTAGCGGTCGTGAGTCCGAAAGTATTGCCCAGAGCCGTTTTCAGCGCGGAGAGGAGGTAACAGGTATATTCGGTGGCATAACCCCAATAACCGGGACCTTCGCACCAGACGCCGTCCGGTCCATAGCTTTTGAGGGCATAGGGAAGTCCGGCCACCGCTTTGTTGAGGATCGTAGTAGCCAACAACGGATCGGTATCCGCGACAGCGAGCGCTCCGATGGTCAGTCCACCATTGCAGACCTGGTTCCAGTTGTACTCCGAATTGAACCACCAGGCATTGGCTGCATAGGCGCTTTTCCCTTCGTTCAGTCCGAGGTTGATCAGACTGGAGTGGATGAGTTGCCGGGTGTTCGTGTCCATCTTGTTGAAAAGCCAGTCATAACCGATGGCCACGGCATGACTCATCTCTGCCACATCCAGAAAATGGGAGGGATTCCAGTCGGCAAAGGCACATACGGTCTTCAGGTTGGAGAGGGCGCCGTTGAGGTATTTCTCATTGCCCGTCCAACGGTAGGCAAAGGAGAGGTCGTAAACACGCAACAGACACTCCCGGCTCTTGTCGAGCAGCCGCGGACCGATCAGCACATGCTGAATGGGCGCCTTCACCAGATCCTTTTCTGCCTGAGCCAGCACATCGTTGACATAGTTCTGCAGCCGGGCATCGGTCAGACTCAAGGCCTTGAGTTCCTGTAACCGGGTGTCGGTCAGCAACAGACGGGGGTGCATCATCTGCAGTGTACTCAGGTTGCCGGCCAATTTGGTATCACTGGTTGATTCAGAAGATTCCGCTGCATTTTTTTTGCAAGCGGAGAGGGTGAGCCCCATCAGGATCCACACCGCTGCCAGGCGAAACGTTCGATGAATTTTTCTGAACGGAAGCATCATTCGGTTACCACTTTTGCAGTTCTTTCCCTGATTTTAAATGATTTCCCTTGGCCGATTGCGGTACCAGCAACACTTCGATGGCCTCTCTGCGGTTGGGTTTCAACTGAAACTCGAAACCGACGAGTGACATCCCGGGATTGGGGGCATCATAATTCGTGGTGGGTTCCGTTGACCAACTGCGCGTCTTCACCGATCCTGGAGCTGAGATTCTGATTTCCAGTTTTTTGCCCTCTTTTTCCAGAAGGATCTTATCGGATTTGAGTGTGGGTTTGGCAGAGGTGAGCAGGGTCCAGCGCACTGTGGATGCCTTTGCCGTGCCCTGGAGCTCGTCGCGGACCACCACATAACGGTTGTCCACGATGGCAACTCCCCGTTTCAGGGAGGTTAGCTGGTCCTGATAGACAGACGAGAGGTCAGACAGGGCATACATGAAGCCGGCGTTATCCGAGAATTTGTCAATTTTTGCATAGCCCTTGACCCATTGAAGTTGGTTGTCGATGGTCAGGGTGTTGTGTGCCTTGTTGTTGATGCGGAAGATGGACCATCGCTGCGCATCCTGGGTCCTTCCAAAAACCTGGATCCCCTTCGATTCGAGCGATTCATAGTCTTGCATCCCAAAATCTGCGGCCCAGCGAATGCCATCGGCTTCCATGATGAAGGAGCCAATGTCCATGTGGCCATGATTGACGGAAGGCGATCCGACTTTGAATCCGACAAAGAGGGCCTTGGGATCGGTCCATGAGGTGCGCATCATGCAGACCGGATTGGCTCCCTGGCCTTTCCACAAGTGGTAGGAGGGTGGTGTGATCTGATCCGGATTGACAGTTGCTCCCCAGATCATGATGGCCGGAATCAGCCGGTCATTGGTAAATCGCTTGTAATCATCGGTCTGCAGATATCCTTTGTCGAACCAAAGCAAGGAGAGATCCTTGTTCTTTTGTGCAAACCAATAGAGGGCGGGTGTGACGCTGCCACCGGCGCCACTGTCGCTCCAATTGAAACACTTTCCGGAAGGAGCCATCATGTTCTCGAAGAAGGAACCGGTCTGGAGAAATCCCGGGATGGACCCCAGTCCGAAGTCGGAGTGGTACACTTTGTCCAAGGCGCTCAGGAACAGAACGTTGAACGAAGTGCCGTAGTCCCAGTAGCCATATCCTTCGGGATAGGCGCCATCCGGTTTGTATTCACCCATGGAATAGGGAATTGAGCTGATGGATCGCTCAAGGATCTGCTTGGCAAACTCGGGATGATCCTCGTAGACAGCCAGGGCTCCGAAGCCCATGCCTGTGTTGCAAACCTGATTCCAGTTGTTGACGGCCTTGAGCCAACTGTTCCATTTCGGATCCACCGAAGGGTACAATCCCTTGGATACGATGGCGTCGCGGATGATCTTGCGGGAGGATTCGGAAAGGTCGTTGTAGAGCCAGTCGTAACCAATGGAGACGGCCAGTGTCATCTCCGCCACATCCAGGAAGTGGGACGGGTTCCAATCGCTGAAGCGGGAGATGGCCAGCATTTCCTGCTCAGCGCGATCGAAATATTTCTTGTCGCCCGTCATACGCCAGGCATAGGAGAGTTGGAAGAGTCGTCTCAGGGCCTCTCTGGATTTGTCGAGGAGGCGTCTCCCGATCTGTATCCTTTCGACGGGTGGTTTGGACAGCAATTCATCGCAAGAGGCGAGGATCGCACCGTGCATCTTCTTCCAGACGGGATTTGTCTGCATGGCAGATTGGATGGCGCCCTCTTCGCCCTTCAAGAGCAATAATCTGGGATGTGACGTGGATTTGCCGATGTCCGGAAGCTGCGGTTGAGCCTGCAGGGTAGCAGTGGCGAAGATCCAGCACAAAAGCAGAAGCAGTAATTTTCTCATGGTTGTGGGGTTTGATTATTGTTCGGGATTTCCATAGGTATAGGATACGAAGGCTATTTTTTTGCTGTCCGGGCTCCAGGAGGGGACATTGATGGTTCCCTGGCCTCCGTACAGTGATGCGATGACCGTTGTCTGGCCGGTGGAGAGATCCTGCAACACCAGTTGGACCCTTTGGTTCATTGGATGGGATCCGGCAGGAACGGATGGTGGGAAGGAGACGTAGACGACCTTCGTGCCATCGGGTGATGGATGGGCAAACCAATCGTTGTTTTTGCCATGGCTCACCTGCTGTGGCTGGCTCCCGTCGGGGGCCATGCTCCAGATCTTCATCATCCCTGATCTCACCGAGTTGAAATAGATTCGCTTTCCGTCGGGTGCATATTCGGGACCATCGTCCAGACCCGGCGTGTTTGTCAGTCTGATCTCTTCGCCTCCGGCGGATGGGATGGCCCATACATCGTAGTCACCGTTTCTTTCTGCGCAGTAGACCAGCGTTTTCCCATCGGGAGACCAACCATGCCAGTAGGAAGGTACTTTTTGGGTGATGAGGCGGGGTATCCCGCCGTTGGCAGGAAGGGTGTAAACGGATGAACCACTCTTTCCATCGGCTGCTTTGCCATTGGCCGAAATGGCCAGGGTCTTGCCATCGAAGGAGAGTCCATGGTCGTTGTTGCACTGTTTGACCTCGCCGGTATTCAGTTTTTCGGGTTTTCCTTTCTTCAGGGGAAATCTGTAGATCTCACCCCCTGCATTGTAAAGGAGGAAGCTTCCATCCCGCGACCAATTGGGGGCCTCGATGTGGGTCGTTGTGGTGTAGATCACCTGCCGCTCACGGGATGTGACGTCGATCAGTTCCAGCCGGCTCGCGGCCGGAGATTTGTATCCGTCTACGTTCTCTGCAGCCGGGATGTCCAGCCGGACATTGCTGAATCGCACCGATAGCTCGTTTTGCGGATTGTGTGCACAGGCAAAGAGTCCGACAAAGAGTCGCTTGTTCAGGTGCAGGAGGATTCTTCCCGTTTCGGTCAGCTCCTCCCCCTTGACGGCACACCGCATGATGAGGCTATCCCCTTTGCGTTCGAGTTGAAGAATCTCGGGGGATCCGATGGCGGACTTTGCTTCTGAAGTCATTCCACCTGCTTCCGTCCTGTATTGGAGCGAAGTCAGTCCGTCGCCATGGAGGGCTACATCTGCATAGGGGGCATTGTCTGTAAGATCCTGGCGTAGGATGACTCCTGCCTTCCTGTGCGGATCGCCCTCCTTTCCTTCCAGTTGGAGGGAGGTCGTCAGGATGAAGTCGCCTTCGATGGGAAGAGAGGCAAAATGGAACTGGTCGGCACCATTCCACATGTTGGATCCACCACCGGTCAGGTGATAGCTTTGGCTAACCGAATCGTACCGGGTGGTGCCCTTGATGGCCGGAGAACCAATGTCGCCGGCGGTTTTGAAGATACCTAACTGCTGGGCGGGAAGCGTGAATTCCAATCCCAGAACCGCACAAACCAGCAAAAAGACCATTTTTTTCATAGAACAGGTTTTTAGGATCAGCAACAACTGAGCAATTATTTTGTTTCGGTAAACCAGCTCAGGCATTCGGACCCAAGCAAAAGCCTTGGCCCGGATTAAAACCGGATCGTTACGCTCTTTCCTGACAGGACCTCCTGTGGCAGATCGATGATCAATTCCGAACAATCCTCCTTCGGATGGTAAACCGAGGAGTAATTTACCGCTTTGCTTTCAATTTTTCCAGTCAGCAGGAGATGAACCTTAGACAATTTTCTCGAGGGATCGGAAACGGTAATTTCCTTCCATTGATCACCTTTTGTTTGAACCCAGACAAGCACCGGTCCTTCGGACGAGAGGGTCATGTTTTTGCCTGCTTCAACTTTTCCGGCTTTGTAGAAAACGATGCCCGTCGATCCCTCGACATCATTTGTAACGGCTTGGATGGCTGTTGTATTGGAGAGGATCCGCATGGTGGAAGCAGAAGAGAGATCTGCCTCCTTGGCTCCCGGCATGACAAGATAGCAATAGGTTGAGTCCTCCGGATGTACGCCATGGTTGACCCAAAGTTTGAACACTTTTTTGCTGACCTCCTCTTTGGGGGAGTCGGATTGATGGTTGATCTTGTACCAGCTTCCGGTGGCTGTTTCGTTCGACAGGCCGATGTGTGCAGGCGTCGGAAAGAGGTAGGCGACCCCGTTGTGCAGGACGCACCTGGCATCGGTGTAATCGTGGACCCCTTCCTTTGCCGTCGATTCGCCGGCAGCGGTCATGACCTTCACCTCACCCTGAAGGGCGGACTGGTCCAAAGTGGTGACTACCGGATAATTGGCATCGGAAGTGATGCCTGCTCCCAGGCAAACGTATGCTTTGTCGAAGAAGAACCAGGCTTTTTTTGCCTGGAGGGGATCGTGCGGACTCTTGAAGTCGAAGGCGGCCACTCCCTCCGTGCCGTTTGTGGCACCCCCGACGAAGTTGGAGAGTCCGCGTTTCTGGACCTCTTTTTCGTTGGGCAGGGCCGGTTTTTGTATGACGGTGGCACCCGGGATCTTTTGCCAGTCGTAGACGGGCGAGAGATCAAAATATTCTGTTCCGGTGCGGGAGAGATAGTTGGTGCCATCCCCCCGGTGATGGTTCATCAAACCTTCGCCGTTGTAGGGGTATTCCATGTTGAAATCCCGCTCGGAATGCATCCTGACCGACGTGAACCAACCGGGTCGTTGTACGGTGAAGTACTCCGAATGCCAGAAGAAAGCGGCAAAGGTGGCGGGTTGGAAATTTTCTCCTTGCCGTGATGCCACGATGTTGTGCAGCTCCTCCTTGCGGTAATCAGAAGCGGTCATGAGCCGTTGCGGCGTTGCAGGAGAGAAGATGCGGTTGGCATCCATGCGGGTGATGTCGCGGTTCATACCTCCCGGATCCGGATACTTGCCGAATACCATCATCTTGCAGATGCCGTCGAGGTAATAATCCGTCAATTGGTGCAAGGCATGTTCCGAGAATTGATAGGGGGTTCCTGCAGTCAGGGCCGCCCATTCGGCAAAGGCATCGGCATAACCGGTCCCATAGGAGAGGGTGTTGTTGACGTTGTCGACCCGGTGGTGGAAACTGTAGTCGTACTGCATGCCACGGCCGGTGGCGAATTTGATCTCACCTTCGATGACTCGGATCACCGATTCGAACGCTTGTTCCTTGCGTTGGAAGAGCAGCGATTTGGCAAGAATGCCGGCGATCTTGATCCGGTCACCGCTGGGACGTGCACCCGTTGCATTCAGATAGGCTCTGCCAATGATCGGCAGCAGTTTCTCTGCCCTGGCGGGGGTGAGGCTCTTGTCGAGGATCAGCTCCATGCTGACCAGTGCCATGGGGGTTCCAATCTGGTTCCACCACCAGTTTTCGCAGATGTAATCGTTTGCCAGCCAATGGTCGATGGCCAGGTTGATGGCTTTTTCAAGCGGGGCATTGCCTTTGAGTGGGGATCCCTTTTTCCGGAAGGCCAGACTCATCTCTACCAGGTTGCTGAGGTGTACCCTGTGCTGGAAACCCGTGTTGGACTTGTCTGCATAGTTGATGCCCGGCCAGGTTCCATCCGGACGCTGGGTGTTGATCAGGGTTTTGACTTTGGCTACCTCCACTTCCCCTTGAAACAGTTCCTCTGTGACTCTTTTGCGCAGGAGCTCCAGCGCATTGCCTGGCTTGACAGGTTGATTTTTGGCAGCAGCAGAAAGGGAGGTGGAGAGCAACATCATGCCGCAAAGAAGCAGCAGTGTGCCAAGGAAGGATCGGTATTGCAAGCGTTTGTTGTATTTCATAAAATATTGATTGACAATAATTTATAAATTATTGATTTTGAGGCTTTTTGTCTTTCCAGAGTTTGAAATCGTCCCAGTAGATCTGTAGCGTTTTCCCCTGGCTGCTCATGTATTGGATCAGCTCTTTGGACGTGTACAGTTTGATGGGATTGAAGTCGGTCACGCCATCGGGATTGGGGTCATTGGAGTTATGGGTGATGGCGGTGAGGTCATAGATCACCTGTTTCTCCTCCCCGTCGGGTTGGATGGTCAGATAGAATTTGCCGTTGGAGGCATCTCCCTCCTTGTAGTAACATTCGAGGGTGAACCATTTGCCAATGGGCACCTTGTAAGTGTGGTTGGTCTCGAACCAGAGGGTGGTATATTTTTGGCTGTTGTCTGCAAAAAGCTGGCAATTTTGGGCTTCCAGGATGAAATAGAGATCGCTTTCCGTCTCGATCGGTTTGCCGATGCCGAGGGTGATGCGAAATCCATAGGGAACCGTCTGGCTCCAGGTGACATTGTTCCAGAATTCAGCGATGGTGAGCCAGGAGATGGTCTTTGGGTAGTTTCGTACTGCGAGAAAATCGGGATGCAGGAAGATTCGCTCGGACTGATAAAACTCCTTCATCCCCTTGTTTCCGTAGAGGTTGGCTTGAATGCGGCCTTTCGATCCCTCGACATTGGGTTTGTCCA
>JAJTBP010000170.1 GCA_021286825.1 Marinilabiliales bacterium
CAATTCGACCACCCGTTGATCGCGGGTTGCAGCATAATATTGTTGCAGGAACTTCAGCACCACCATCTTGGGCCACCAATCGTGGGCATTGTTGCGCTGTAGTCCTGATTCAGCCGGCCGATCGACAGAGGGACCAAAATAGCCGTCAGGTTGCCTGCTTTGCAAGGCCCATTCGACCCATGGTCTGGTCTTTTCAATCAATTCATGGTCTTTCAGAATATATGCCAATGGCAACAATCCATCGATCCAATAGGGCCCTCTCTCCCATACGTCGCCATCTCCGCCCAACCATCCGTTGCGTTTGCCCATGACCTTTTCATAGATCGCATCCAGATGACCGGTCATTCCATTCTTTTGAAGGATCAGCTGATCCTTGAGCCAACCCTTGGGTTCAATGGTTCCCAAGGGAAGTTCCAGAAAGGGTTTGGAAAGGAGGGGTGGTCTGTTGTTCAGGTAAAGATCATCGGCCGGAGCAGTGGCATTCCCCTTTAGCTGCAGGGTTGCCAACAGCAGCAGGACAATCATCCAAATGTGTGTGTGTTTCATAGATTGCTTATCGTTTGTCTTGATTTTCATTGTCCGGGAAGGTCCTTGATGCAACGGAAGCCCACGGTTGCATTTCGCTCGAAACCTTCGGTGACCTTGAGGAGTTGCTGTCTGTAGGTAAGGTCATGGGGCCCACCCTTCACGTACCATCCGCTGGAAGTTGGGTTGAAGTAACTTCCCCCTTTCATGATCAGATAACGGTAGCTTCCCACAACATATTCATCATTGGTCATTTGCCAGACAGATCCCACCAGATCCATCAGTCCGAAAGGATTCTTTCCCTTTTTGTAATGACCCACCGGTTCACAAATTCCATTTCCGGGATTGCAGTAGCCCTCCAGCTTTCCATAATGCTTCAGGTTGTCACGTCCAGATTTGTTGCCTTCCCAGGGCCAGAGACGCCCATCCCCGGCTTGAGCCGCATACTGCCATTCCTGTTCTGTTGGCAACCGCTTGTTGTTCCACTTTGCATAGGCACGGGCATCTTCTGCCGATACAAAGGCAACGGGATCATTTTCCTTACCCACAGGAACCTTCCCCCTATCCCAATTTTTCAGGAAACGAGCAGTATCTTTCGGTTGGTATCCGCTTTGCTGAAGAAATTGAAAAAACTGCTGATTGGTTACCGGGAATTTGTCCATCAGGAAAGCAGGCAGATGGATCTCCTTGCCTTCTGCCCCTTGCGGATAAGGGATGAATTCATCTCCGCTGGTTCCGTGAAACCGGAAGGTGCCGGAAGGAATCCGGACCATCTCCCTGGGAAGTCTGCCGGCGGGAGGTGTTGGGACCACTTTGCTGGTGAGGCGAGGCAGCCCTGGTTGAACCGTGATGATCCGCTCATCCGACAATTCGCCATCTTCGAAGAGTTGAACGACAAATTTCCCTTCCCGTGATCCGGACGAATCGGTCAAGGGCATTGAGCCCATCCGGCCAGGGATGGTGAAAGGCTTGACTGCGTAATCCGGGTTACCATGCCAAATGGTGATGGAATCGCCCTTGGTGGCCTCGACATTCAGTTGATCTCCATCCAGGCTGACCCCCAACAATTCCGGGAAAAGGGTGATGCAATCCACGGCCCCCTCGTCGTTGGTCCCGAGGCTGGCAGCATCGAACGGGGTCAGATTGACCTTTACCTGCCATTCCTTATCAACTGGATCGGTGGGCAGTTCCTGATGATGCCAAAGATCGATCAGATGGGAACCGCTAACCGGATGGATGGCAAAGAGCGGCCCCTGAAATCCTTCGGGAAGTTTACTAAAAAGGGTATAGACCCGCCTTTGTTTTCCCTGCCATTCGTTCACCCAAATCCCGTCACGGAAGGTCGGGAACAATATCTTTTCACCTCCAGACGTAAAGGTAGAGCTCAGTTCACGTTGAAGTCTTGCGATCCGTCCAAGCAGCCGGTACTGGTCGTCGGCCCACTCCGGATTTCCCGGAGCAAAAAGATTCAATTCCGTTCCGTATCCATTGAAAAAAGAGAGGTAAAACTCACGACTGATCCGCTCTTTGAAGATCTCCGCTACTCTAAAGATGGCAAAGTCAGGCCGGATCAACTTGTTGAGATTCAATTCCGGGCAGTGATAGAGCGCATTGTGCACGCGTCCCGATACGATTCCCTCCATATCTCTGGGGACAGCCATACCCTCGCTGTAGAGGATCACTCCTCGCCTCACCGAATCGGCAGCCTGCTGTAACTCCCGGCTGGCAGCACCCCGCGTGTCGAGCACCACCCCATCGCTGGAGGTAGCCTCGATCAAGGAGGCCATCCCTTTCATGGGTTGTTCGGTCCGTGTACTTTCATCCCACGGATTGTAGCAGATGAAGAGGTGACTGCCTTCCCGGCTCAACTGAGCAGAAAGTTTGCGCAGGGCAGGCAATCCGCCCGGGAGGTCGCGAAAGAGGTCCCACTGGTTCCGTTGATCCAGTCCAAGGGTGGGCCAGGTTGGCCAAATGCCAATAAAATCGTCGCCTCCATACATTTTTTTTCCTTTGGCCAGAAAGGCATCCAATCGGTATTGACCGGTTGTCCGGTCGATGACCCGATCATCCCATGCCATGAGGAGATGGGCCACGTAAGCTTTTCTGATCCATTGGAGATCTTTCCGTCGATAGAGTGAATCCTGAAAATTGCCTGTCGGCGGATCGTAAAGCATCCTTTGCTGAAAGACCCGGCTCAAGCCGTCCTGCCAGCTACCCGTAAAGGTTTCGGCATAGAAATGATAATGCAATGCTGCGCCAGGTGCCAGGCCTGTTTCGAAGCGACGCCGGATCAATTTGTCCGATTTTTCACGCAGACGACGTGTCAGGGCTGTAATGGACACCTGATCGGTGACGGGAACGGCTGTCCATCCTGCCTCCCAACTGTTGTCGGGGAGGATGCAGTTGACAGGTTCACATCCCGGGCGGAAGATGTAACTACGGGAAAGCGGATGATCGCCCTTGCCCGTGATGCAGCAGCGATCCGTCGAAAAACCAAACGGAACAACATTTTTTACCCACAAGGTATCGGTCGAAAGGTTGCGCATAGTCACCAGCGCATGAAAAGTAAGGTCATTTTCCTTCTGCTCTTCGATGGTGGTATGAATCCCCATTCCGGCATCAAAATCAGGACGGTTTCGCACCGTCAAAAGTTGAAATGCAGCGGTTGGACTCCCTTTTGCCACTTCAAAGGATAGAAACGGCAAAGGTCGTTTCAAAGGAAGCTCCAGGTTTCCGGATGTGACGATGGAAGAGAGGTTTCCTTCCGGATCATAGCGGCATGTCAACGAATTCTGTGCACTGAGCCGAACGGAAAGGGAGAGCAGGATCCCCAGCATCGCGAACAGGGGGCAATATTTCATGGAAGATCTCATCAGTCTTGATTTTTTGTTAGTCCGGGAGGATGAAAGGACCTCGCGGATTGAAACTTCACTTCAGCTTTTCCCGTCTCCCCGATGGCAGACCAAGCATCGCCGGAGATAGAAATTTCACCAAAGCCGACCAAATCCAGCGGCGGACGGAAGACTAAAATAGCAAAAAAGGGTTAGCTTTGTAAAAAAAAGAGCATGGAAAAAAGAGAAACAGAAGTAGCCGGCCATTTGCTGGCTATCAACACCATAAAAATACAGCCCGACAATCCCTTTACCTGGGCATCTGGCTGGAAGGCCCCGATTTATTGTGACAACCGGAAGATTTTATCCCATCCGGCCACCCGAAGTTTTATCTGTTCGGCCTTTACCGAACTGGTCAAAAAGCTCTATCCACAGGCCGAAGCGATTGCCGGAGTGGCTACGGGTGCCATCGCTCATGGGGTATTGGTCGCCGAACAACTTGGATTGCCTTTTATTTATGTTCGATCCGCTCCCAAGGGTCATGGCCTGGAAAACCTCATTGAAGGGGACATTCCGCAGGGTTCCAGGACGGTCATCATCGAGGATTTGGTCTCTACCGGTCACAGTTCGTTGAATGCGGCTCAGGCTGTGCGCAACTACGGAGCCGAGGTATTGGGCATGCTGGCCATCTTCAGCTATAACTTTCCACAGGCAGCAGCAAATTTTCAGGCTGCAGGCATTGAATTGACTACGCTCAGCAACTATAATGTTTTGCTGAAAATGGCCTATGACGCAGGAGAAATCAATGCAAACCAGCTGGAAAGGCTCAACGAGTGGAGGAAAAATCCGGAAACCTGGGGAAGATAGCCGAAACCACACCCACCCAACCCAAACTTGTCAAATGGCGATCGAAAAATATGTCAGTGAACCAAGAATGGTTCCCTATGCTCAAGAGATGGTTTACAACAGGTTATCCAATCTGAAAAACCTGGAAACGATGATCAATCCGGACAAATTGGCCGAATTGCAGTCACGCGGCATCGACACCTCCTCGTTCCATCTCGAAGACTTTTCTGCTACCGAAGAAAGCTGCAGTTTCAAAGTGAATCCATTGGGCAATGTCACGATTGAAATTGTAGAGAAAGAGCCCTTCAAGATGGTGAAATTCCAGGGAACAAAAGGAGTTCCGTTTCCTGCAACTTTCTGGATACAACTGGTTGAGACAGGAGAACAGGAATGCAAACTCCGGCTGACCTTGCACGCAGAACTGAACATGATGATCAAGATGATGGTGGGCAGTTATCTGGAAAAAGGCATAGACAAATTTGCGGATTTGCTCTCCCGGATCAATTACGCTGCGGTTTAACCGACCCGTTCAATCCTTGCGGAAGACGACCTCTTTCACCTGAAAATGGCGAATTTCGCCGGTAGAGGTCTCCAGCATCAATTGACCATATTCATCTGTTCCCAACAGGAGCGCCTCGAAGTCTGCACCATCGGCCCGGTATCCAGCCCACATCCCTTTCCTGTACAGTCGCTTGGCATAAGCCGAGCGGATGGAGTTAAAATCTCCCGCCTTCAACAGATCATACCAATCAAGGATCTTGGCACGAAGTGCATCCAATTCCACCTCCAGATCGTAGGTCCGACCCGTCAACCGGCGCAATGATATCGGATTTGGGGCATCGGAAACAAATGCTGTTTGATTCACATTCAAACCAATACCAGCGATGGCATGGATCAGTCGTCCACCCGTTATGGCAGTTTCGATAAGGATCCCAGCAATCTTCTCGTGGCCACAGTAAAGATCATTGGGCCATTTGATGGCCACATCCTTCGTGTGGGTTGAAAGATAATCGGCCACCGCAAGCGACAGGGTCATGGAAAGCAAAAATTGATCCTGTGGCGGAAGAAAATGGGGATATAGGACGACACTGAAGGTGAGGTTCATCCCGGGTGCACTTTCCCAGAAGGCACCGGACTGGCCCTTGCCTGCAGACTGACAATGTGCAGAGATGATGGTCCCCTCCGGCAGACTTTTTGTCAGCAATTGGGTTGCGGCATAGTTATTGGTCGAATCGACCATATCGAGATGAAGGTGGAACTCGTGCGTCATGAAATCGTAAATGATTTAATGCAAAATTAATCGATTCCATCCAGCGAGCGATCATCCGGTTAAATTTGAATTGTTTAAAAGAACTATCTTTGCATACAGGAGTTTATCTATGAATCAAAAGAAGGCAGAAACCACACGTCACAATCTACTCGACGCCATTGTGGAGGGAATCCGCAGGAAGAAGGGGTTGGAAATCATCAACATCGACCTTTCCGTCAATGGGCTTGGTGAATGTGACAATTACATCATCTGCCACGGCAACTCCAATGTACACGTTGATGCCATTGCCCGTTCAGTGGAAGAGAGTGTAGAGGAGCTGGCCCTTGAAAAAGTATGGCGAATGGATGGATTCCAGAATGCCCAATGGATTCTCCTCGATTATGTCAATGTGATGGTTCACATTTTTCAGGAACCGATTCGCAGGTTTTACGATCTGGAATCGCTTTGGGGAGATGGCATTATTTACAATATTGAAGCTGATATTTAATCATTATGGCAGACAACAAATCACCCAGGAAGCCAATACCGGGCAAACCTGTCAAGGGCAGTGGAAACAAAGCTCCATTGAAATTCAATCCCGTATACATCTATGGCCTTATATTGCTCATCTTTGTGGCGATCAACTTCTACAGCACCGGTGGGAAACCGGTGGAGACCAACTGGCATGAAGTGAAGACCACCATGCTCAAGAATGGGGATGTCGAACGCATCGTCATCATCAACAAGACTGAGGCAGAAATCTATCTAAAGGAATCGGCCTACGACAAATACAAATCCAAGCTGGAATCGGGCCTCTCCGTTCCCTCCAAGGCAGGTCCCCATTTTACCTTCACCATCGGATCGGTCGATGTCTTCGAATCCAACCTGGAGAAGGCACAACAAGAGGTTGGGGAATCCTCCAAAGTGACCCTGACCTATGAGACCCGTACCAACTATTTCTCTGAGATCTTTACCTGGACCTTCCCCATTCTGGTTTTACTTCTCTTCTATTTCTGGTTCTTCAGAAGGATGAGCAAGGGTGGCGGTGGAGCCGGCAACATCTTCAATGTGGGAAAATCGCAGGCCAAGGTCTTCGACAAGGAATCACGGGTTTCAACCACTTTCAAGGAAGTAGCCGGATTGGCAGAAGCGAAGCAGGAGATTCAGGAAATTGTTGAATTCCTGAAGAATCCGGAAAGGTATACCAAACTGGGAGGTAAAATACCCAAGGGGGCGCTGCTCGTTGGCCCTCCTGGAACTGGAAAGACCTTGTTGGCCAAAGCCGTCGCAGGTGAAGCCGAAGTTCCCTTCTTCTCCATGTCCGGATCGGATTTTGTGGAGATGTTTGTGGGAGTAGGCGCCTCCAGGGTCCGTGACCTTTTCAAACAGGCCAAGGAGAAATCCCCCTGCATTGTCTTCATCGATGAAATTGATGCCATCGGAAGGGCGAGGGGAAGGAATCCCAACATGGGCTCGAACGATGAACGCGAAAACACACTGAACCAGCTGCTTACCGAGATGGATGGTTTCGACACCAATTCAGGTGTCATCATCCTGGCAGCCACCAACCGGGCTGACATTCTTGACCGGGCGTTGATGCGTGCCGGAAGGTTTGACAGACAGATTCATGTGGAATTGCCGGATATGATCGACCGGAAAGAGATTTTCGAGGTGCACCTCCGTCCTCTCAAACTGGGATCCGATGTCAACGTCGAATTTCTTGCCAAACAGACACCCGGTTTTTCAGGAGCCGACATCGCGAATGTATGCAATGAGGCAGCCTTGATCGCTGCCCGAAAAGTGAAAAACTTTGTAGAGAAGCAAGATTTTCTGGATGCCGTAGACCGAATCATCGGCGGATTGGAAAAGAAAAACAAGATTATTTCGGTCAACGAGAAAGCCACCATAGCCT
>JAJTBP010000003.1 GCA_021286825.1 Marinilabiliales bacterium
GAGTCGGCCGTCGGATCGATGCCCACATAGGCAGTTGTCATCTCTTTGGCCAGTTGTTCTTCGAGTCCGGGCATCTTGTCATGGACCATGCCTCTCCAGGAAAGTTCTTCTACGAAATTCATTGTACACTTCATTTTTCGGCAGCAAAAATAGCGCAATATTCCGGCAGGTGAAAATTCAATTGATAATCAGCTGAAGTTTTCTGATCTTTGATTGCCATTTTCGTTTGTTCCTTCCGAAATGGCAGACCCATTTATTCCATCCATCTCATGAGAAAGTCATTCCTTCATCCAAGATTTCTACTGCTGCTCACCTTCTCCTTCCTGCTGACGTTTGCAGTCCAGGCAAAGCATCGTATCTACCTGCTGCATCCCACCGTTGGCAACATTGAAAACATGATGGATCTGATCAAGGAGCGGGTCATCGACATTCCGGATGCAGAATGGATTGGCCTGTATCATGCAAAGGAGACTTATGACTACAGCCTGTCGGAGAAATATATCAAAGAGAAAGGCATCCAGCATTATACCCTGCAAAAGGTTGCTGCGGAACTGAATGTAAAGAATGTGTATGGAGAGAATGGATGTTCAACCCTTTTCCGCGAGATCGTCCAGACCGGTGATGCCATCCTCTTTTTTGGCGGACCCGACATCCAACCGGCACTTTATGGAGAGAAGCAACATCTCCTGACTGAGGTTACCGACCCTTACCGCCACCTGATGGAGACCTCCTTGTTGTTTCATTTGGTGGGCGGAAGCCGCAATCCGGGATTTCACCCGCTGCTTGAGGCAAAACCAGGAATGATCGTCCGGGGATTCTGCCTCGGCATGCAGACCCTGAACGTCGCAGCAGGAGGCACTCTGATCCAAGACATTCCCACGGAGGTATACCATGTTTCGACAGCCGAAGGCATGCTGGCCATCGATCCGCAAAACCGGCACAGGAATTACAATACCCAACTCAACCCCGGTTGTGATCTCAGCTGGGGTATCCTCCATCCGGTTCGGGTGAAACAGTCTGGTTATCTTTTCCAGTTGTGCAAGGATGCCGGATTGAATCCTTATGTACTCACCTCACATCACCAGGCAGTGGGGAAGGTCGGAAAGGATCTGGAAATCATCGCCACCTCCATGGATGGTAAAATAGTTGAGGGATTGCAACACAAGAAATTCAAGGAGGTGGTAGGCGTTCAGTTTCACCCGGAACAGGCAGTCCTCTATCAACCGCAAGGACAATTCCGTATGACACCTGAGAACAGCTATTCTCCAAACGAAGTGTTGCTTCGGGAGCGGAGCCTCAATTTCCACCGGGAATTTTGGAAAGACTTTTCAGCAAAAGTGATGGCGTTATAGGGCCTTGGCATCAGGCTCACCTGATTTCTTTCCCGTCTCTTCCCGGTCGTCTTTTAAAAATGGAAAGAGATTGGGCGCCAGTCGCTCAATGGGTGCGTAGTATTTGGATTCCTTCTTCTCCTCCTTTGGGATGATTTTGAAATCGAAAGATTCGATCCGGGCGATGAGGTACATCAAAAAACTGAGGATGAATGCAGTTTTGATCAATCCGAAGACGGCACCCCCCAACCTGCTCAGGATACCCAGGGCAACTGCCTGAACAAATTTTTCCAGAATATTGGCAATCAGGTGGACCACAATCAGGACACTGAAGAAGATCAGAAGGAAAGCCACTACCTTGATGGTTCCGGGATGCCAGGAGACCAAGCCCGACAACCAGCCCCGGACCTGTCCGGAAAAATAGATGGCAGACAGGACACCCAGGATGATTGCAGCAACCGAGGCAAATTCGACAAAAAAGCCTTTGACAAAGCCACGTACGGCTCCGGCAATCAAAAGGATGATGAGAATCAGGTCAACAATATTCATGGATTTGGTGCTCGTTTAAGTCCGGATTAAAGTTAAAAATATAAATTTTGTCATCCTCCTGTTTCTGTAAAATTCGTAGTTTTAACCACAGCAACTGAACGGTGAAAACTATACCAGACTTATGACCCTTGTCAATTCCATCATCTCCTGGATCAATTACAAGCGCATTTACCAGATCGAACTGTACCGCGAACATGCACGCGAGATTCAGGTGGAATTGCTTTTCGATCTCATCGGCTCAGCCAAAAACTGCGAGTGGGGCAAACGATTTGACTATGAATCCATGGGCTCACTGCGCGATTTCCAGGAACGGGTTCCCATTTCGACCTATGAGCAGATAGAGCCCTTCATCAGTCAGATGATCGAAGGGAAAAAGAATGTATTGTGGCCAGGGGAGATCAAATGGTTTGCCAAATCCTCGGGTACCACCAACGCCAAAAGCAAATTCATCCCGGTATCCAAAGAATCACTCGACGAATGCCATTTCCAGGGAGGGAAGGATGTGCTGGCCATCTACTACAAGAACTTCCCCGAGAATCGGGTCCTGACGGGGAAATGCCTTACCCTCGGTGGTAGCCATCGGGTCAACAGCATGAATCAAAACTCCTTTTACGGCGATTTGTCGGCCATCATGATCGAAAACCTCCCTTTCTGGACCGATTTTCATCGAACGCCACCCACCGAGATTGCCCTGATCGAGCAGTTCGAAAGGAAAATCGACGAGATTGCCAAGACCACCGTACACGAGAATGTCACCTCTTTTGCCGGCGTTCCTTCCTGGAATCTGGTGCTGATGAAACACATCCTGGAGACCAGGGGTAAATCCAATCTGCTGGAGATCTGGCCCAACCTGGAGGTTTTTATCCATGGGGGGATTGCCTTTGAACCTTATCGGGAACAGTTTCAAAAACTGATTCCATCCGAGAAAATGCAATACATGGAGACCTACAATGCCTCCGAAGGATTCTTTGCCATCCAGGACGATCCATCCTCTCCGGATATGCTGTTGATGCTCGATTACGGGATTTTCTATGAATTCCTTCCCATGAGCGAAGTAGGTGCCGGGAAACCCAAAGCCTTGCCCTTGTGGGAAATTGAGACGGGTGTCCATTATGCCATCGTCATCTCCACAAATGGTGGATTGTGGCGCTACATGATCGGTGATACGGTCATGTTTACCCAAAAAGACCCCTACAAACTGAGGATTACGGGTCGCACCAAGCAATTTATCAATGCTTTCGGCGAGGAGCTGATCGTAGACAATGCTGAGAAAGCCCTTGTGGCTGCCTGTCGGGATACCGGTGCCATCATCCGGGAATTCAGCGCTGGACCCATCTTCATGAGTGATAAAAAGAAGAAGGGTTCACATGAGTGGCTGATCGAATTTGAGAAAGATCCCGACGATCTGGAGAAATTCGTGACAACCCTTGATTTGAAACTGCAGGAGCTCAATTCGGATTATGAGGCGAAACGCTTCAGGAGTGTGACCCTTGAGCGACCCAAGGTGGTTGCCGCTGCTCAGGGGACCTTCCTTCAATGGATGCGGGAACGGGGCAAAGTGGGTGGACAGAACAAAGTACCCCGTCTCTCCAATAACCGGGATTATCTGGAAGAATTGTTGACCATCCACAATCGTCTGTAAACTTTTTTCCGGTCATCCGCGAAAATGAGATCGGTTGTTTCCGTTGCAAACACTATTTTTGATTCGTTCATTTTCCTGCAGGAGGGAACCCTTAACCCAGACTGCCTATGAGGGACCTGACCGATAATTGTTTCGATAAATCATTAACATACAATAAAATAAAACCATTGGCATGAAAAAGGAACAAGGAGGCATGCACATTGCCATTGCCGGAAACATCGGAGCCGGCAAGACAACCCTCACCCGCCTTCTGGCGAAACATTATGGCTGGGAGGCACACTACGAGGATGTGGAGGCCAATCCCTATCTCGACGATTTTTACCACGACATGCTTCGCTGGTCATTCAATCTGCAGGTCTATTTCCTGAATTCCAGATTCAGCCAGGTACTCGATTTCAGGGAGAGTGGCAAAACGGTCATTCAGGATCGTACCATTTACGAGGATGCCGAAATCTTCGCCCCCAATCTGCATGAGATGGGTCTGATGAGTTCCAGGGATTTTGCCAATTACCACCAATTGTTCAACCTGATGAGCCGGCTGATCAAGGCCCCGACCCTGATGATCTACCTGCGGGCTACGGTACCCACCCTGGTGAACAACATCCAGAAGCGGGGACGAGATTACGAAAACAGCATTCGGCTGGATTATCTCAGTCAGCTGAATCAACGATATGAAGCGTGGGCTTCGAAATACACCCTCGGAAAAATGCTGATCGTCAATGTCGACAATGTAAACTTCGAAGCCAACCAAGAGGATCTGGCCAAGATCATTGACCGGATCAATGCCCAGTTCCATGGTCTTTTTTGAATCTTCCATCGGCTGTCCTGCCGGAAAGATGTGACCTTTGGAGCCAAAACACCCGGTATTCAGGCCTGTTTTTCAGTCCGGAATCCTGTATGACGATTGTTAGGAATTGTCTGAAAATGGAATTGTAATTTTCACCTATCAATACCATTACCCGGGTCATTATGGACAATACCATTTTTTTCAATTACGGGGAGGACCGGATGACGGTCGGACTGGCCCTCAAGATCGCTTCCGGAGAGGTGAAAGGCCGGATTTCCCAAAGTGCTGGCCGGTTGATAGAGGCCGGAAGGCGGCGCGTTGAGGAGATCGTTCAGGATCATTTGAACGTCTATGGCATCAACACGGGCTTCGGGCCCCTCTGTACCACCATCATCTCCGAAAGTGACACAAAGAAACTGCAGTCCAACATCCTGAAAAGCCACAGCGTGGGTGTGGGAGATCCCATTTCTCCCGAATTGTCCAAGCTGATGATGATTCTAAAGGTGCATGCCCTCTCCATGGGCTATTCGGGAATTGCCCTCTCAACGCTGGAAAGAATCTGCTGGCACATTGACCAGGATGTGCTGCCGGTCGTCCCATCCCAGGGTTCTGTCGGCGCCTCGGGTGATCTTGCCCCCCTTTCTCATCTTTTCCTTCCATTGATTGGTTGTGGTGAAGTTTTCCACAGAGGCGTCCGGACCGATATGGCTTCCGTCCTTCAGGAATCCGGAATGACCCCGTTGGAATTGGGCGCGAAGGAGGGACTTGCACTGATCAACGGGACCCAATTCATTGCGGCTCATGCGGTGAAAGCCATCGAACGGCTTCAGAATTGTCTCGACAATGCCGATCTGATTGCGGCCATGAACCTCGAAGCCATGCTGGGTTCCGTGCGAACCTTTACCGAAGAGCTGCATCAGCTGAGGGCCTACCAGGGAACACTTTATGTGGCAGGACGCATGCGTACCCTACTGGAGGGTTCGGAAATGGTACTGTCCCATAAAAATTGCACCCGCGTACAGGATCCCTATTCCATCCGTTGCATACCTCAGGTCCATGGCGCTTCCCGGAACGCTTATCTCCACCTGAAGGAGATGCTACACATCGAATTGAATTCCGTCACCGATAATCCCATCCTCCTGAGAGATGGCACCACGGTCTCCGGCGGTAACTTTCATGGGCAACCCATTGCCCTGCCATTGGATTATGCCTCCGTGGCAGCTGCCGAACTGGGCAACATTGCCGACAGAAGGATCTATCTCTCCCTCAAAGACACCATTCCGGGCTTACCCAAGCTGCTGATGCGCGAGACGGGCCTCAACTCCGGGTTTATGATCCCGCAATACACCACGGCAGCATTGGTGAGCGAAAACAAATCCCTTTGCTTCCCAGCCTCTGCCGATAGCATTCCGACCTCGCTGGGACAGGAGGATCATGTGAGCATGGGATCCATCAGCGCAAGGAAACTGTTGATGATCCTGGACAATCTGGAGAAAATCCAGGGCATCGAACTTTTTTGCGCAGCCCAGGGGTTCGACTTCCGCAAACCACTTCGTTCCGGTGAAATCATAGAAGGCTGTCATGATCTGATCAGGAATTATGTCCCCTTCGCGGAGAGTGACCATGTGATGTCGGAGGAGATGAACAAAGCCATCTGGCTGGTCAAAAGCAAGTCGTTGGTCAGATGCTCCAGTGAAGTGGCAGAAAATCATGGAATAAATTTTAAAAATGAAACGGATGAACTATTCGGAATTTATTGAGAAATATGCGGCTCATCCCCATTACCGGGCCCCGCGTGGTCACCAGTTGAATGCCCTTTCCTGGCAGACGGAGGCACCCTTGCGGATGCTACTGAACAACCTGGACCAGGAAGTGGCTGAGAATCCCGAAGAGTTGGTGGTCTATGGAGGTACAGGTCAGGCCGCCAGAAACCGGTCGGCTCTGGAACAGATCATCCGTTCGCTGCTGACACTCGATGAGAACCACTCCTTGCTTGTGCAATCCGGGAAGCCGGTCGGCATCGTCAGAACCCATCCCTCCGCTCCCCGCGTGTTGATTGCCAACAGCAACCTGGTTCCGGCGTGGGCTACCTGGGAGAATTTTGAAAGATTGAAAGCCGACGGATTGATGATGTATGGACAGATGACCGCGGGTAGTTGGATTTACATCGGCAGTCAGGGGATTCTGCAGGGCACTTACGAGACCTTTGCCGCTTGCGGTGAGAAATATTTCGGGGGATCGCTGAAACACAAGTTGCTGGTGTCAGGCGGCCTGGGTGGCATGGGCGGCGCTCAGCCATTGGCAGCGACCATGGCAGGAGCCACCTTTCTGGGTGTCGATGTGAATCCGGAGAGAATCGGCAAAAGGGTGTCGACGGGCTACCTGGACAAGATGTCGTTCTCCTACCGGGAGGCGATGGATTGGGTCATGGAGGCCAAAGCAAAGGGAGAGACGCTTTCAGTTGGGCTGGTCGGTGACATTGGCGATACGCTGGCGCAAATTTTGAACGACGGAATCATCCCGGATGTGCTAACCGACCAGACTTCGGCCCATGATCCTTTGTTCGGATACATACCCAATGGCCTGACCCTGGCAGAAGCCGCTGATTTGAGAAAGGCCGATCCGGATGGTTATAGGAGTCGATCCTTGAAGAGTATGGCCCGTCATGTTGGACTGATGCTGAAACTCCAGGAAAAGGGCAGCATCACTTTTGACTATGGCAACAACCTTCGTGAGATGGCGCGGCTGGGTGGCGAACCCAATGCCTATTCCTTCGACGGGTTTACCCCAAAGTTCATCCGGCCTTTGTTCTGTGAAGGCAAGGGACCTTTCAGGTGGGCAGCCCTTTCGGGCGACCCGGAGGACATCTTTACGACAGACAAGGCTCTGATCGAAGCCTTTCCGGAAAATATACACATGATCAACTGGCTCAAAAAGGCAAGGGAACGGGTCTCTTTCCAGGGATTGCCCTCCAGAATCTGTTGGCTCGGATTGGGAGAAAGAGAAAAAGCCGGACTGATCTTCAATGATCTGGTGAGAAACGGCAAGGTCAAGGCCCCAATCGTAATTGGACGCGACCATCTGGATTGTGGTTCCGTGGCTTCTCCGAATCGTGAGACCGAAAAAATGAAGGATGGCAGCGATGCGGTATCCGACTGGCCTTTGCTCAACCTCATGTCCAATACGGCAGGCGGGGCTACCTGGGTCTCGTTTCACCATGGAGGAGGTGTAGGCATCGGTTATTCGCAACATGCCGGCATGGTGGTGCTGGCCGATGGCACCGATCGGGCCGACGATTGCATCCGTAGGGTGCTCTACAACGATCCGGCCATGGGAGTCTTCCGACACCATGATGCCGGCTATGAAAAAGCAACCGAAGTGCTTCATCACTTTGGCATGGAGTTGTAACCTGATGAATCCTGGCAAGTGATGATGGAAAATAAATCTGGCCTCTTCCTGACCGGTCCCTTTCGACAACTGTTGACGATGGACAACCTTCCGCTCAAGGGAGCACTCCCTGATGAATCGCTCGAATGGATCGGGGATGCCGGCATGGTATACCAAAACGGAGTCATCCTGGAGGTTGGCAATTACAAGGCCTTGCAAAGGAAATACGACCCTGGTCATCTGATCTTGCAACACATGGCGGAAGAGACCGTAGCCCTTCCAGGCTTCCTTGATGCCCATACCCATCTGATTTGGGCCGGCAGCAGGGCAAATGATTACGCCCATCGTCTGCAGGGGATGAGCTATACCGAGATTGCCAAAACAGGCGGAGGCATCATGCAAACGGTCCTGCAGACGAGAGAGGCCTCGGATCTATACTTGAAGGACCATCTGAAACAACGCCTCAATCGACAACTGAAGAACGGTGTTACGACCACCGAGGTGAAGAGCGGTTACGCCCTGCAAACCGAGGGAGAACTCAGATTGCTGAGAATCATCGCCGAAGTCAACAAAGAACACCCATCAGACCTGATCTCTACCTGTTTGGCGGCACATGTCCGGCCTCGGGATTTTGACGGAAGTCCAGCCGATTATCTGGAATGCCTCGTTCGGGACCTTTTGCCTCAGGTGAAGCGGGAGAGACTCTCCAGTCGTGTCGACATCTTCGTTGAGGAGGGTGCATTCAACAAGACAGATGCCGCACGCTATCTCAAATCCGCAAGGGCGATGGGCTTTGATCTGGTGGTCCATGGAGAACAGTTTTCTTCGGGAGGCGTCTCCCTTGCCATCGGTCTTGGGGCCAAGAGCGTGGATCATCTTGAAAACATTAGGCCATCCACCATCAAAAAACTGGCCGGATCCTCCGTGGTGGCCCTCGTCCTACCGGGAGCTTCTATGGGATTGGGATGTGGTTATGCTCCTGCAAGAAAACTGCTCGATGCAGGTTGTTCCGTTGCCATGGCTTCCGATTGGAATCCAGGATCGGCCCCCATGGGAGACCTGATCGTGCAAACTGCTTTGTTGGGAACAGCCGAAAAACTATCGATGGCCGAGCAGTTGGCGGGCATTACCTTTCGGGCAGCAGCTGCCTTGTCGACCCCAGATCGTGGTGTACTACGCAAGGGAATGGTGGCCGACTTTTCCCTCTTCCCGACCGGAGACTTCAGAGAAATCCTCTACCATCAGGGCCAGTTAAAACCATCATCTGTATGGAAAGATGGAGTCCGGGTCATTTGATTCGATACAAATAACTGCTAAATTTGAAGGATAGGTACGGTGGATAGTCAAAGCATTCGTTCCCAAACAAATCCGGCCATCATCCGAATTGTCACCAGATTCGCCAACAAAGAAACTGTATATGCAAAGAATTATTGAATGTGTTCCCAACTTCTCAGAGGGAAGGGAAATGGAGGTCATCCGGATGATAACGGATGAGATCGAAAAGGTCAAAGGGATCAAATTGTTGAATGTGGATCCCGGTTTTGCTACCAACCGTACGGTGGTCACCTTTGCCGGGGAGCCGGAAGCCGTCGTGGAAGCCGCATTTCAGGCCATCAAGAAGGCTTCGGAATTGATCGACATGCGTCATCATACCGGTGAACATCCGAGATTCGGGGCAACGGATGTCTGTCCGTTGGTGCCGGTTTCCAACGTGACCATGGAAGAGACCATCCAATATGCAAGAGCATTGGCCCAAAGAGTGGGAGAAGCCTTGCAGATCCCCGTTTATTGCTATGAACAAGCGGCCTTTGATGCCAAACGTCAGAGTCTGGCCCATGTAAGGTCCGGAGAATATGAGGGACTTCCCGAAAAGCTGGCCTCGCCGCAATGGAAACCGGATTTTGGACCGGCCCTATTCAATCCCCACACCGGGGCCATTGCCATCGGTGCCCGGAATTTTCTGGTTGCCTACAACGTCAACCTGAACACCACCTCCGTGAGAAGAGCCAATTCCATCGCTTTTGATGTGCGGGAAGCGGGTCGCATCCTTCGCGAAGGCGATCCCGTTACGGGAAAGATCATCTATGACAAAGAGGGAGAACCGGTCAGGATACCCGGTTCACTCAAAAAGGTAAGGGCGATCGGTTGGTACATCAAGGAGTACAGAATGGCACAGATTTCCATGAACCTTACCGATATCACGGTAACTCCCGTACACGTGGCTTTTGACGAGGTGTGCCGGAAAGCCGAAGAGCGCGGCTTGCGTGTGACCGGTTCGGAACTGATTGGGGTGGTGCCCCTCTCCTGTATGCTAGAAGCCGGCAAATATTTTCTGCACAAGCAGAAGAGATCTTCGGGTATTCCGGATGAAGAAATCATCGAGGTGGCAGTAAGGACGCTCGGATTGAATGAACTGGCCCCCTTCGATCCGCGGAAGCGGATCATTGAATACCTTTTGGGAGAGGAACCGGATGAACCGAGGCTTGCCGACCTTTCCTTGAAGAAATTGGTTTATGAGACGGCTTCCGAATCGCCGGCACCGGGTGGCGGTTCCATTTCTGCAGCCGTCGGGGCCCTGGGTGCAGCCTTGGGTTCCATGGTGGCCAACCTGTCGGCCCATAAACGGGGTTGGGATGATCAGTGGGAGACATTTTCAGCCCATGCCGAAGCAGGGAAAGAGGCTTATTCCGAACTTTTAAGGCTGGTTGAGGAAGATACCGCTGCCTTCAATGGTGTCATGGCAGCCTTCGGTCTTCCAAAGGAGAGCCCGGAGCAAAAGGAGGCCCGAAGACAAGCCATTCAGGATGCAACCCTCACTGCAATTGAAGTTCCCTTCCAAGTGGTAAAGGTGGCGGCACAGACAATGGACCTGATGGAGAAAATGGCGGAAATAGGTAATCCCAATTCTGCCAGTGATGTTGCCGTAGGGGCACTCTGCCTGGCGACGGCGGTATCGGGTGCAGCACTGAATGTTCGGATCAATGCACCGGGTATGAAAGATTCAGATCGGGTGAAGCAAATCATGGCTGAGGTGGAAAAGATCGAAAAGAAGGTACAAAAACGTTCGGGGGAAATTCAAAAGAGGGTCCTGAAAACTATTGATGCAAAATCCTAACTTTGTGACCATCGGAAGATCTGTTCTGGGAATGGGAACGAGGTTCCCGAACAAAGGCAAACCCCTCTTCCGAATCTGAATTCTAAATCGTTGTTCATGGTCTCAAACAGCCCCTTCAAAAAATATCTGATCCTCTTTTGGTCGATATTTGTTACCGGTGTTCTGGCAGTTGTCATCCTTTTTATCCTGATTGGAAACGGGAAACTGGGCTATATGCCTACTTTGAAGGAGCTTGAAAGCATTGAGACATCCCTTGCTTCCGAAGTGATCACCGCCGACAGTCTGGTGATGCGCCGTTATTATTACAAGGAAAACCGTTCCTTCATCGGCTATGACGAGATCAGTCCCAATGTCATCAAGGCCCTGATCGCGACTGAGGATGTTCGGTTCTATAGCCACCCGGGGATCGACCTGCGCGGCCTGGTAAGGGTTTTCAAGGGGGTAACCACCGGCGATCAAAGTGCCGGAGGAGGCAGTACCCTTTCCCAGCAATTGGCGAAGATGCTATTTCCCCGCGAGGATATGTCCAGCAAGCTGCAACTGGGTGTTCGCAAACTGAGGGAATGGGTGATTGCCGTAAAGCTGGAGCGCAACTTTACCAAGGAAGAGATCATTTCGATGTATCTCAACAAGTTCGACTTTCTGAACTTAGCCGTTGGCATCAAGTCGGCAGCTGAGATCTACTTCAGTACTACGCCCGACCAACTTACCCTGGAACAGGCTGCCATGTTGGTGGGAATGGCCAAAAATCCTTCACTCTTCAATCCGGTAAGAAGACCCGAGCTGGTCAGGAACCGCCGGAATGTTGTTCTTTCCCAGATGGAGAAAGCCGGTTACATTACCGCTGACGAAAAGGAAAGGACGATGAATCTCCCCCTGAACCTCAATTTTCGCAGGGAGGATTACAAATCGACCACCGGGACCTATTTTACCGAATACCTGAGGACCATTCTCAATGCCAGCAAGCCGGACAAGGAACGGTACAAGGCCTGGCAGATGCAGCAGTTTACCGAAGATTCGCTGGAGTGGGAAAACAATCCCCTCTATGGCTGGTGCCAGAAAAATCCCAAGCCGGATGGAAAATTGTATGACATTTATACCGACGGACTGAAGATCTATACCACCCTCGACATGCGCATGCAAGCCTATGCGGAAAAGGCCGTCATTGCCCATTTGAGCCGCAACGTGCAACCCTCGTTCAGCGAACGGATCAAGAGTCAGCGCAACAGACCCTTCTCCAATGACCTTACCAACGAACAGGCACAGCAGGAATATGAAAAGCAAATGAAGGCCAGCGACCGCTACCATTCGTTGAGAAGCCAGGGGGTACAAATAGAGGAGATCCGGAAAATTTTCAATACGCCAACCGAGATGACCGTTTTTTCCTGGAAAGGCGATCGGGATACCGTGATGACACCCATGGACTCCATCAAGTATCATCTGGGATTTTTAAGATGTGCCATGATGACCATGGAGGTGAAGACCGGAAAAATCAAAACTTGGGTTGGTGGTCCCAATTACAAGCATTTTATGTTCGACATGGTGAAGAACGGGAAACGACAGGTCGGATCGACAGTAAAACCTTTCCTCTACACGCTTGCCATGCAGAATGGATATTCGCCCTGCACACTGGTGCCCAATACCGAACATTCCTTTACCCTGTTTGATGGCTCCACCTGGACAGCCAAGAACTCGGGAGAGACGAAGATGGACGGGAAGATGGTGACGCTGAAATGGGGACTTGCCAATTCGGTGAATCAGGTCTCAGCCTGGGTAATGAAGCAGTTCAATCCACAAGCCATGGCCGATATGATGCGCAAACTGGGAATCACCAGTCCCATCGATGCCGTTCCCTCCATGTTCCTGGGTACATCCGATGTGTACCTCTATGAGATGGTGGGGGCCTACGGCACCTACGGGAACCATGGTGTTTATACCAAACCTTATTGTGTGACCCGGATAGAGGATCGGAACGGCAATGTATTGGCCCGATTTTCTCCCGAATCACACGATGCCATCGATGCCAAAACGGCCTATCTGATGATCAATCTGATGGAGGCCGTTGTCAATGAGGGAACCAGTGCCCGTCTGAGACGAAATGTGGAATATGGAAACATCACGGCCGATGTAGCCGGCAAAACCGGAACAACACAAAACCAGTCGGATGGCTGGTTCATCGGCATCACTCCAGAACTGGTAACCGGCGTATGGACCGGTGGCGATCTTCGAAGCATCCACTTCGAAGGACTTTCTTCCGGACAGGGTGCTGCCATGGCCCTTCCGGTCTACGGTTACTTCATGAATAGTCTTTACCGGGACAAGAAACTCGGATATACCCAATCTTCGGTATTTGAAGCGCCTCCAGGATTCAATGTGGATCTGGATTGTAGCAAAGTCATGAAAGAGGAGAAGGAAGATGAACCCGAAGGCGGGGTCTTGTTCTGAGGAGCAGTCAATCGGTGTAGTTTGCCTCCTTGATCGCTTTTCGAAGATCATCGTCGGGTCTGATCACATTGTAATTTCCCCAAAAATCTTCATCATAGCCGTTGATCTGTTCGGAGAAGATGTCATGCTCATGAAACAACCCGTCCGGACCAAAGCGGGCTCTTCTTGGGAAAGGAAACTGTCGGGTGACCAGAACATCCGTCACATTCCGATAATCTGTTTTGAACTTCCTTTTTTGTTTCACCCGGAAAAGGATGTCGCTGTGGCCGGAATAGAAATGCCATTTGTCCTGGTAAAGGCGATACTGAACCGCATATTCCACCATTTCCGGACGCGTGTCAAATCCAAAGGGCTCCCGCTGAATGAAAGTATCTCCATTGATTTTGAGACTTTTTTTGTCGTAGGAATATTCGGCTCCTACCAAGGCAAAACATTCCGCATCGATCATTAGTTTTCCGTTGAAACAAGGAAAGTCTGATTCAACGATGCGTTCGAAGCCAATGATCCAGGTCAGCCTTCCGTTGATGAGGGTGGGGTGTTCAAACGAATATTTGTAAAGGTATTCGTACTCAGGAGAGAGAAAGGTCTCGGGATTTTTGACAATGTCGAGCATGTTAACCCCCAACGGTCCGCCCTGAACCTTCAGAAGTACCTCCTTGGGCTTGCGGTTCAGATCGGCTTTCCTTCCCTTGATGATCCGAACCCTGTCCGGGTCGTTGTACTGGTAGGGTGATTTGAGAATTTCCATCACGGCTTCCCATACCCCTACATAATTTCCATCCTGACGTGCGGTCTCCCGATAAAAGGTCTCCATCAGCAGTGGTTCTTCGGAGTAGTTCTCTCGGATACGATTCCGGAATTCGGTCAGGATGGATTTGGGATCGGTTGGTTTGACTTCAACTTCCCGCAGATGAATGGTCTCTGTGTAGAGTCGTATCAGGGGATTTGCCAGAAGATCGGGGAGGGTCATCGACAGCTGCTTGTATCCGACAGAGCTGAAGATCAGATGGCGGTCATGGAACCTGGCGGGCAGGTTGAGGTCGAAAAATCCTTCCCGGTTGGTCATCGTTCCGATGGATTCACCCTCAACGCTGATGGTCGCCATGAGAATGGGCGATTTCCCGTCTTTCTCTACCACCCTGCCGGCAATGCGGAAAGGTTTGGGCTCCGATTTGGTAATGATCAGCTGTCGGTCGATCAGCGTGACATGGAAGACGGAATCCGGTAGAACACGCTTGAGAACCTCTCCGAGCGGAGTTCCCGAGAAACTGAAATTCTTTTTGCCATCCGGCAGCAGGTCGGGGTTGTAGGAAAAGTAAAGGTCGTTGTCGTTTACCAATTTCTCGAGAAAAGCCTCTACCGTAGCCGTGTCCATTTTGAGGGTGATGGACCGGCTTAGGGGTTCCTGGGCGGCAACTTTCAGGCAGGCGATCAGGAACAGTAACAAAAAGAGAAACGTTGACCGTTGGGACATGAAATTCTCCGCTTGAGGGTTAAGGTCTGCCGTTTACTGCTGATGAAACAGGTAACCTTCCGGAACCTGTTCTACCGTCAGGTGGTGCGTCCTCGCAATGATGTTGAGGATATCGTTTAATTCAAATTTCTCAAAATTGGCGGTGTAGGCAATTTGGCCGATGGCCGGATCGCTGAAGGCAATGCTGACATGGTAAACATCCTCCAGTTGTTCAAAGACGGAGGAGAGCGGAGTGTGACGGAAGGTAATCTGCTGGGTCACCCAGGAGAGATAATTGGGAACCAATTCGCTTGAAACATCGATTTTCCCAGTCGAACGATTCCATTTGCCACTGGATCCGGCCATCAGTACAGCCGTTTCATGGCCTGACCTATCCATAAGCCGGACACTTCCTGAGGTCACATTCACCACCACTTTGTCCTTTCCAGGGTATGCGGCTATGTGAAAGGATGTTCCAATATCTTCTACTACAGCTTTTTCCATCAGTACTTTGAATGGTTGGGCTGTGTTGTGTACCACCTCGAAGAAAGCTTCGCCTGATAATTTGACGACGCGTTCGTTGGCGGCAAATTGTTCCGGATATTCAATGGTGGAATTGGCATTCAGTTTGACGACCGTTCCGTCAGACAGGGTCAGCGTGGTATAATGGGTCGGATGGGCTACCGTTTGGGTGCTTTTCCACTGAGTCTCCTTTGCCGAGGCGATCGTCTGGATGCCGGTATCCTCCCGTTTCGTGACCATACGGATCACCCCGATCGTGCCAAGCAACAAAACGACGGCAGCAGCATACCGGAACAGATGGAGTCTTCGAAGGACCGGAGCAGTCCGTTTTTCCTCCATGGCCTGCTGAACTGTCGCCCAGGCTTTATCCGGATCTGTATGCTTCCGGACAAAGGCGCTGCCTGCAAGATCCCAGGTCTGCCTCAAAGCGTCGGCCTCTTGCTGCTGCAAAGGATCCAGGTCAGGCTTCTCGCCCGCTTCACCGGCGAGAAAGGCGACCCAGGCCTCTTCTGTTTGTTTGTTCCGTTCTTTGTCCATAATCCTAAAAACTGTTGAATCAGTGTTTCATAGCCCATATTCCAGGCAGTACCTTCCAGCGTGGAAACACTATTCCCCTGCCGATAAGACAGGTTCAGGTGATCTTACCCCTATGCGGGAAGTAAAAAAAGAGGACCAAATGATGATATTCCTTCAGGGACTCTCTTAATTGCTTGAGAGCCAAAGTCATTTGTGCCTCAACTGTTTTGACCGACAAATTCAGTCTTTCAGCAATCTCTTTGTATTTCAATCCCTCTTCTCTGGCCAATCGGAAAATTTCCTGTCTTTTCTCCGGCAGGGCAGAGATGGCCTTTTCGATCTTTTCAATCAAACCGATCTCAGGATAGAATTCGTGGTAGTCGGATGTCTCCTCTTCCCGTTCCAGACAAGCTTTCAGGTAACCTGCACGCACCTTGTTCTTGTCGAGTTGATTCAGACAATGATTCCTCACAGACCTGAAAAGGTAATGCATCAGGGAAGTGGTGATGATGAGTTGATGGCGGTTCTGCCAGAGCTTCAAAAATACGTCCTGGACGATGTTCTCGGCAATGGCAAGGTCAGTAACGAACCGGAAGGCATAAGCGGTCAGGGGTCTGTAATTTTCCCGGAAGAGCTTCTCAAAGGCACCTTCTTCATCGTTCCTGATGGCTTCAAAACGGATTGGATCGTCGGGAAAACTCATGGTTCAGTGGTTCATTGGCCAACAGGAAACGGTTGCAGCAGAAGCAGGGCAGCATGTACTTTTAACGCTTTCTACCTGACTCAGCTGTTGGTGTGGCTTCTTTCCCAAATATAGCTTGCTTTTTTGAAAAAATATTTCGGGGTTAATATTTTTGGTTATATTTGCACCGCATTGAGAAAAGCCTACTACGCCCGGGTGGCGGAATTGGTAGACGCGCTGGACTCAAAATCCAGTGATAGCAATATCGTGCGGGTTCGATTCCCGCCCCGGGTACAGAAAGGCCGGTTATCCCCCAAGGGAAACCGGCCTTTCACATTTCCAATCGTAATTCTCTGCTTATTAACCTAACCTAACTCCTGTTTCGCGGGAAGCAGTTCCCGTGTATGTTGGACAGGGGTAAGTCATCTTAAGGGTTGATGACCTACTGACCTGCCTGAGAGATCAAACTTATCCATCAGAACCTTCCCAGGATGACGCCCATTCGAAAGCTTTCAAAAGTGCCGATTCCGGTAAAGATTCCCATGTTTTCTGCCAAGCGTACCGTACAATTCAAACCCAGATTCCAATAGTAAGTCCTGTCGCCGCTGTGATGAAAGTCACAACCATAGGAACCTTCATAGTTCCCGTTCGATACACCAATTCCCGCTACCGGAATCACCGATACAACCGACTGAAGGATCGGCACAATGTATCCCAGGTTCACCAGTCCGATGTTCAATTTGTTTTGGTCATTCATGAAATTGGAGGAGATCCCGAGTTGTAACCGGTTGAAAGAGACTGCACAATTTACACCTACCTCTGTCGATTTGTTCATGATCCCGCTAAAGGCCGTCGTTCCAACATTGACCAAAAGAGAATTTCGGGTAGCTGGTGTGGCATTCACCGGAAGGGCAATCCTTTCCAAATCAGAGGTGCTCTTGTAAAGGGATGACCGGAAGAATTTGGCGCTGGTGCCCAGACTCAGCGTAACGAGAAGGAAAAAGAGACCAACGGATTTCATGGCGGGAGGTTTTTAGGTTGAAATTTTCCCTGGTTTTTTAATGTACTGTTGTACACCTCAAAAATAGAATCCGGCAGATCGGAGTTTTGTAAACGAATTTGAGATTCAAACGCGTAGTTTTCTGATTCTCTTGTAGTAGAAACAACTACAAGGCAAAAAAGTTGAATAACTTCAGAAATTTTATTTTTCCGTGTGTTTTTGCGGCTTTGAGAATGGTTTTCGGTGAGCAAATTGCCGGGAACAATCTATTTTTTCCTCGCATTTGTGCCGGTGGACCTCAAAAGTCATGCGAAACCGGTGAGCCTCCCGTTCCTTCCATGCAATATTAGGAGCGGCAACTGGATCGATGAGGGTTGCCAGCTCCATCGGCCAGACGACCACCTGATGGCCTGAGAGGGGAGTCAAAGTATTGAAAGGGTTGTAGGAGATGTGTGCATTTTTACTTATTTTGTACCTCATCAAACTATGGCATCATGGATATGGATGATATCTTTCAGAAGATCGGCACTTCGCAGACTTTGAGTCAGAAGATAGAGCGGAACATTGAACGTGCCATCCGGGAGAAAAAGCTGCCCATTGGCGCAAAACTGCCTCCGGAAAGGGAGTTGTGCGAAATGTTTGCCGTCAGCCGAACGGCCCTTCGCGAGGCGTTGAGGCGATTGAGTGCCCGCGGTTTGATACAAATTCGGAAAGGTAGCGGCATGGTGGTCACCAAAATCGACATCAAGGATGCCATCAGTTCGCTCAACCTCTATTATGATTTGAAGTTTGACGATCAACTGATTCGCCAGATCATCGAGCTGAGGCTGGCCTTTGAACCGGAGATCGCCAAAATGGCTGCCCAGAATCGGACGGATGAGGATTTGAAAAGTCTGGAAGCCAACCTCCTGGAGTTTGCCAAATGCAACCCCGACAATACCCAGCTTGAATCCGATATCGACAACCGTTTTCACCTTTGTCTGGCACGCGCAACCGGTAACCCTTTCGTCATCGTGACCATGGAACCGGTCTACAACCTGCTTCCGCGGATGCGTAATTTCATCTACGCCAATATTGAAGGTGAAAAAGAGATCACCCTTGGATACCACAAAGAGATCGTCAATGCCATCCGCGAGAAAGATACCGAGCGATCCTACGAAAAGATGCAGGCACATCTGGATCGCAACATGCAGGTATACAATAAATTCCTAAAACAGTTTTAACGGGGGATCGCTACCGCCAGGATTTCAGTCCCACACAAACTTCCACGCTCCGTTGCTTCTTTTCTTCCAGACGGTGTGGAAGATTCCGTTGAAATCGGTCCACTTTCCAGTCGAGTCCTTGACTGAATAGGTATAGTTTCCATAGGTATATCCCAGATCACATGAGGCAGCTACCTCCACAAAATCGGGCTTCCATCGCAAGGCGGTTTTTTTGAACCTCGGATCGCTGTAGAACCTTTGGATCGCTTCCCTGCCTGTGATCACACCCTGCCCGCGTTGTATGGTGGCCCGCTCATCTGCAAAAGAAGTGAAAGCCTCCATGATTCCCTTTTCCTTCGCCATGGCTTCAAAGGCTTTTTCTGTGGCCAGGATCTCCTGCCTGGCTTTTTCCTGCCTGGAACCGGATTGACAACCGATCCAGACAATCGTTGACAAAAGGAGCATCCAAGGGTATTTTTTCATTTGGCCGATGGTTATGGTTTTTCAAAAAGAATCATTGGGTAGAGAGACAATAGCAATAGATGGTGATGAAATGGCAAAGATTACCCAGCAGGACGAACAGGTGAAAGATGGCATGGTTGAAGGGAATGCGTTTGATCTGATAGAGTACGGCACCAATGGAATAGGCGATTCCTCCGGCCACCAGCCAGATGAGACCCGCAGTCTCCATGCTTTCAACCAACGGTTTGATGGCCACGACGATGACCCATCCCATCAGCAGATAGGTTGCGGTGGACAGTTTGGAATGTTTGCCTATGAAAAACATCTTCAGGGTTATTCCTGCGATGGCAATGAGCCAAACCGTCACCAGAACCGGAATCCCCCATTGAGAAGGCATGGTAAGCAAGGTAATGGGGGTGTAGGAGCCTGCAATGGTAAGATAGATGGCTGAATGGTCAAAGACCTTTAGCCGGGCTCTTTTGGCAGGATCCGTGGCCGAGTGGTAAAGTGTGGAAGCCAAAAACATGGTGGCCACACCTACGCCATAGATAAGAAAGGCCAACAGGATTTTCCACGAATGGTGGTCGATGGCTTTGACAACCAAAGCAGAGATGGCCAACAGGGAAAGGCAGAATCCGAGGGCATGGGAGCCTACGTTCCAGCGTTCTTCCTGAGGCGAATACCATTTTTCCACAGGGTGATCGGATTTATTGTTTTGTATTCAAGGGATTGGCAGATGCCTTGTAGAATTCCTCCTGGAGGGATTCAATCTGGTTGGATTGCTTCATTTTCCGGATCAGCTTGACCAGCTGCGTTGCCTCAGACTCAATCAGCAGCTTGCCCAACTCAACAGAACTCTTGGTGGCATCCCCGGCATAATGGTTCGGATACTGAGCGTACCACCAAATGCCTGTGTATTGATTGGGCAGTGCAGAAAGTCTTGCCTGGTTCGCTCCTGATTGCGTTCCGGCAAGATCTGTTTTTACCAGATCGGGTCGAATGAAACGCATCATGGAGGTCTCCTCTTCATCGGCATGACCGCCGGTTTTCGTCTGCCTCAAGGCTTCAATCTTTTGGGCGGTCTCTTGATCTGTTTCGGGAGTGAAGACCACCAACACATAGTCCTTGGGCTTGTGTAATTGAGACATGCAAAAATACCTGAGAAAATCGTTGTTGCCGCCATGGCCGTTGACGATGATGATCTTTTTCATGCCGTTTCTTGACAATTCATCGCAAGTTTCCTGAAGGATTTGCCAAATCAGCTCCGGACTATAGGCAATGGTCCCGGGTTGATGCCTGGCCTCGTTGATTTGTCCGGCGTAATAGGTGGGAAAGACCACACAATATTCTTGCAGGGCAGCCGTTTCAGCCAATTTTCTGCATTCATAGATGTCTGTGCCGAGTGGCAGATGGGGCCCGTGTTTTTCCAAAATCCCCATGGGCAACAGGCAAACAGAGGAGGCTTGGCCAACGGCCTTGACATAATCGGGTGCGGTTAGCTCCTCATAATGAACAGATAGCTTCGCGCTTTGCTGCGCCTGTACATAAACCCAGCTGAACAAGCAGAGGAAAAGGATGCAAATTGATTTTTTCATGGGAGAGGGATTGATAGTTGACGGTGTCGAGGGGAAAAACGGAGACAGGCTCCGGTTCTTCACCCGAAAATGGACCTTGCAAACAGATTGACCAAATTAATGTTAAGATGGCAGAATTCAAAGGATCCCTTCCGAATTTCTTCTTACGAGGAAACGATGGCAAGAGAGAATCGTTTTCCTCACACCCTTGGAGAGGGATCGGCCTGGGTTTGCCAAAGTTGCCGTAGCTGTCGGAATTCGGTGATGCGGAGGTCGGCTGCCGATTGGTCCTGGTGTTCGGATCCAGGTCCGTTGTAGGCGATGCATGGAATGTGAGCCGCCTTGGCCGCCTTGATTCCATTGCCCGAATCCTCAATCACGACACAGGCTTCGGCCGGTAATGCCAGTTTTTTAAGTGCCATCAGGAAAATCGCAGGATCCGGCTTCCCTGCACCGGCTTCCTTGCAATCGACGATGGCTTCGAAATAGGAGACCAGCCCGGTTCTGCGCAACACAATCTCTATCACTTCGATGGTAGACGAAGAGGCGACGACCCTCCGGATGCCCATTGTTTTCAAATATTCCAGGAAGGGAATCACCCCCTCCATCGGAACCAGGCCGGGCAGGGTGGTGAAAAAGCCAATGACTTTGTTTTCCGTCCTTTCCACAAGCTCTTCCACGGAATGTGCCAGGGGATGCTTCTCCTTGATCATTTGCCACATGACCGGATTGGAACATCCCTGGTAAGAAACATGTTCTGCCCGGTCAATGTGGAGACCAACCTCTGCGAATAGCTCACCTTCGATGATCTTGTAATGGTCTTCGCTGTTCACCAAAACGCCGTCCATGTCAAAAATGACTGCCTTGATCCGGGTAAAGTCCATGTTTCATTTTTTTTACGAAGATACGAAACGTTGACAAGTCAGGGAATGAAATCCCATTTGATGGACTCAGGTCGATCGGGTTTTCAATTGGTCGTGCATATTCAGGTCCGATCAAAAGGGACTCCGATCGATTCTGACACCTTTGATAAGCCGGGAGAAACGGCAAAATCGGATTTGAATGGGGTCCATTTACCGATTTGTCGGACAAAAGAGGACAAAATGTGCAGAAAATAGTCAAAGTGACTTTGTCTGATCCAAGTCCAAGATTGCAAAATTCAGATTATGAGATTTATAGAATGCGAGCAAAATCCGTTGTCTTTCCAAAGTGTCTACGATTGGTTCGAATTCGGTACCATTTTGAGGAAACCAAAATCCAGCAAAACCCGAATCATTTCAAGTTAAATTGAAGAAAATTTAAAAATCATTTAAAGATGTAATACAACATACAAATTAAATTCTTAATTTTAGTAAAAATTTGCAATCCTGTGTTAATTTTAGTTTTACTCAAAAGTTAATTTAACCTGTCTGTTATGAAAAAAGCGGTAGCATTACTATTTATCCTGTGCATGATCGTCCAGCTGGCGATGGCACAAAAGAGGACGGTTTCCGGGGTTGTCCGGGACAAGGCGTCCAACGAGACACTACCGGGTGTTTCGGTTCTTGAGAAAGGGACCAAGAATGGTATCACCACCAATATGGATGGAAAATTTGAACTTTCCGTTTCTCCCGGTGCAACGCTGGTCATCAGTTACATTGGAATGAAGCAGATGGAGGTGAAGGTCGGAACTTCATCCACCATCAATGTGGCTTTGGAATCATCCAATGAGCAGATCGACGAAGTGGTGGTTGTAGGATACGGACAACAGAAGAAAGCGAACCTGACAGGTGCCGTCGCCTCTGTTGATACGAAAGTCCTTGAAGCCAGGCCTATTCCCGATGTTGGTCGTGGTTTGCAGGGTACAACACCCGGTTTGAGCGTTGTGATTCCGAGTGGTGAAGTAGGTTCCGATCCGATCATGAAGATTCGTGGTCAGTTGGGTTCCTTCCAGGGAGGTTCCTCTCCGTTGATCCTGATGGACAACGTCGAAATCCCCTCCATCCAGATGGTCAATCCCGATGACATCGAATCCATCTCTGTATTGAAAGATGCCGCTTCCGCCTCCATTTACGGAGCCAAGGGAGCATTCGGTGTTATTTTGATTGTCACCAAGAAGGGTGCCAAGACAGAAAGTGTCAACGTTTCCTATTCTGGCAACGTCTCCTTCCAAAACATGTCCAAGAAGATGGAGATGGCCCGTCTGGATGCGCTTGAGTATTCGGTACTGGCATTTGAAAGGGTAGGCGGAACCGTAGCCGGGGCCTTCTATCAGATCACCCGTGAAGGTTATGAAAAAGCCAAAGTTTGGCAAGACAAATATGGCAGCACCATTGGTCCGAACGATCCGATGGTTTATGGCCGCGACTGGTATGTTGATGCAAATGGTCGGAAGATCGGTATCCGTACATATGATCCGTATGATTACATGATCAAGGAATGGACCCCCACCCAGACCCACAACTTCTCCATCAATGGAAAGAGTGGCAACACGGATTACAACATCAGCCTGGGTTACCTGGGCCAGAGTGGCATGATCAAACCTGCCAAGAAAGATGATTTCCAACGTTACAATGCCTCTGTGAGACTGGGAACACAGATCAATGACTGGATAAAGGTCAACGCCGGGATGATGTATTCCAAACGTCTGAAAAGATATGCCTATGCCACCAGTTCCACCACTGCCGATCCATGGTTGTACCTCTATCGTTGGGGTCCCAACATGCCGATGGGAACAGAAGACGGTGATCCGCTCAGAAGCCCTGCTTCAGAAGTAGCCCAGGCCAATACGGCAAATCAGGAGACCAACTATGCCAGCATGAATGGTGGATTTACCATGAATCCTACCAAATACTGGAAAATCAACTTCGATTATACCCATGCCAACCAGGAATACATCAACCTTCGTCCGGGAACCCGCTACACGGCCCGTGATACCTGGTCAGCAGCAGTAGCCAAGAATGATGCAAGCGGAAACCGCATCTATGTCAACGATGCCGGTGAAGTAGTTGCTTCCACCGCAACGGGAGCCATGCCTGCCTATCAGTTGGTCAATTCCACCTATACGGCTGTCGGAGCCAACCCCGACCACGTTTACCGTTATTCAAAGAACGATCAATGGAACACCATCAACTTGAATACCACCTATGATCTCACCCTTGAGGATGTCCATAAGTTCAAATTCATGTTGGGTATGAACCGCGTAGCCTATAAATATGACTACAACTGGTCACAAACAACCCAATTGGTAGACTATTCCAACCCACAGTTTGACCTCGCAACGGGTGTTCAAACCACAAGTGGTGGTTCTTATTGGGAATCTCAGCTCGGTTTCTTCGGTCGTCTGAACTATGACTTCAAAGACAAATATCTGTTGGAAGCCAACCTTCGTTACGATGGTTCCTCCAAATTCCCGTCCAATCTGCAATGGCGCTATTTCCCATCCTTCTCGGCTGGCTGGCGCGTAAGCGAAGAGTCCTGGATGAAATGGTCCAAGAACTACATCAATGCCTTCAAACTTCGCGGATCATGGGGTAGCATCGGTGACCAGACGGTTGCAGGGAGCATGTATGTACCCACGATGGCCGGTTCATTCAACAACTTCCTCATCAGCGGATCCAAGTTGTATCAGTTTGGTACACCGGGTGCCGTTTCAGCCAACATTACCTGGCAGGATATTGCCACCCTCGACTTTGGAACAGACATCCGCTTCCTGAAAGGGGATATGGGCATTACTTTCGACTGGTACCGCAGGGATACCAAGAACATGATCGTTCCTGAAGAAGGGATTCCGGTGACCTTTGGAACCGGTGCCCCGCAGAGCAACTATGGTTCTTTGAAGACCAATGGTGTGGAAGTTCAGGTGGATTACAACCATAGATTTAAGAGTGGTGTCGGTATCAATGTAACCGCAGCCTTCTCTGATGCCAAGACCGTTATTACCAAATATGGCAGTACCCAGAGTATCGACAGCTGGTATGTTGGCAAGACCTACGGAGAAATCTGGGGTTACGAAACCGACAGGCTCTACCAGAAGGAAGACTTCGTCTATGATGCAGCTGGCAAGTTTGTCAATTTCACCACCAAGGACGGATTCGTCGTCAACCAATTGTCTGACCCGCTCGCAGCTACCCAGGGCAAGTTCCAGTCCGGAAACTTCAAATTCGGCCCCGGAGACGTGAAGTTCAAGGATCTCAACGGTGATGGCGTCATCACTCCCGGAAACCGTCTGCTCAAGGATGCCAATGGCAATCCGGACTACGGTGACCTCAAGGTGATTGGTAACTCGACCCCAAGGTATCAGTACAGCTTGCGCCTCGGTGCAGATTACAAGGGTTTCGACGCCTCTGTCTTCCTGCAGGGAGTAGGTAAGCGCGACATCTGGGGTGATGGCTTCCTCGTTATCCCGGGTTTCAACTCATCAGACGGTGCCATGCCTGAAGCCATTGCCGGAAACTTCTGGAGGGCAGACCGCACCAATGCATTCTATCCCGCACCATACAACCAGGCCGGTAGCGGTACCACCCTGAACATGCAGGTTCAGTCACGCTATCTGTTGAACATGGCCTATCTGCGCATCAAGAACATTACCGTAGGATACACAGTGCCTGCCAACATCTCCAAGAGATTCCATGTCAGCAAGGCCAGAATATACCTTGCATTGGAGAACTTCTTCACTTTCGATCACCTGGGAACACTGCCGGTTGATCCGGAGGAAATTGATGGATATTCCATGTGGAATACCTCCAACTACAACGCTAGTCGTACCGGAACAAGCGTTCCTACCTACAAGAGTTCCTCTCTCGGTATTCAGTTGAACTTCTAAAAACAAGTCATGATGAAAAAATATTTTCTGATACTCATCGCCGTTGTTACACTCGGAATTGCCGGTTGTAGCGACTTTCTGGACAGACCGTCGCTGACTACCATGAATGACGGCAACTACTGGACCTCTGAAAACAACCTGCGCCTTTTTGCCAATGGATTTTATACCAACTACTTCGTTGGGTACAACTCCAGTTTCACAGAGGATTATGCTTACCTGCGTGGTTACTATTTCTCCGATGACCTCGCTTCCTCAGGCAAACAGAGTGGTTTCGAAACACAGGCTCCTGCCTCCCGTGCCTCTACCAGTGAAGCGGCTTCCTGGTTGCAGACCTATTCCGGTCCCACCTGGGATTTTGCCTGGGTTCGCAAATCCAATCTCTTCCTGGAGAGAATCGAGTCTATGAAGACGGGCAACATCATTTCTGCTTCCGTTTATCAGCATTGGAGCGCCGTTGCCAAATTCTTCAGGGGTTATGAATACAGCCGTCTGGTCAGTGTTTTTGGAAATGTTCCTTACTATGACAGGGTCATCGCCGACTCGGAACTGGATCTCTTGTACAAGGACCGTGATGACAGAACCATGGTGATGGACAAGGTTTATGACGACTTCGTCTATGTTTTGGACAACATGCGCCTCTCCGACGGAGATGCCCAGTACCTGAACCGTTACAGCGCTGCCGCCCTGATTTCCCGCCTCATGCTGTTCGAAGGAACCTGGCAGAAATATCAGTTGAACAACAACGCCAAGGCTCAGAAATACCTGGATCTGGCAGTGAAAGCCGCCAACATCGTGATGGCTTCCGGCAAATTCTCTTTCACCAGTGATTTCCGCTCCCTGTTCGGATCTGAAAGCTTGACCAGCAACAAGGAGGTCATCCTCTACAGAACCTATGATGCCGCCATCGGTATCACCCACTCTGTCGCTTCCTATTCCAACGGATATGAATCCCAAAGCCAGGCTCCCAATCTGAAATTGGCCAAGGCATTCATCTGTCAGGATGGTAAGCCCTACAAACTCTCTACCCTGCCCAATGCAGCCAATCTGGACATCAAGAACATGGTAGCTACCCGTGACCCACGTTTCGAGGCTACCTTCTGGAATGCTCCGAAGAAAGAGTCTTCTACCTTGCTGTATGCTTGCAAATTCATCGACCGTGTAGGGGTGACTTACTATCCCGGCCCTTATCCGGCCATCTACGGTTCCAGCACCAATCCCAACGATGCCCCGATCATTCGTCTGGCAGAAGTGGTCCTGAACTGGATTGAGGCAAAGGCTGAGTTGGCAACCATGGGTGGCGCAGCCGTCACACAGGCCGACATCGATGCATCCATCAACGCCATCCGCAACCGTCCGTTGGATGCAACGGCTACCGCAAAGGGCATCAAGAAAACGGCTCCCCTTACCCTCGCCAGTTTGCCGGATGATCCCGACCGTGACTCTGACGTTCCCGCCCTCCTTTGGGAGATTCGTCGTGAGCGCAGGATGGAATTTGTTTTCGAACACACCCGTCTGCTGGATCTGAAACGCTGGAAGAAGATCAATTACATGGCCAATACGGATCCCGACAACATGCTCGGTCTCTGGATCAATTTCCAGACAGAGTTCCCGGAATTCCTCGTTGCTGCCAAAGTAAACAAACTGAAAGTAAGGAAAGCCGACGGAACGGTCGTAACCTATACGGGCACGAATGGCGCCGACATGGTGGGTTACTACGTACCTGAAAACATCACCAACAGGGATGCCTTCACAGACAGGGTTTATCTGGCTCCGGTCGGCAATACCCAGATCAGTGAATACCTTGGAAAAGGTTACAAACTTTCCCAAACACCGGGCTGGTAATCAGTCTGACCGATAAAAAAAAAGGGGACCGAATCCGGCCCCCTTTTTTTGTGATCAAATCTGGGATCATCCGATGGAGCGGATGCCGATGCCTGGCAGGTCACTGAGGACGATCTTGCCCTCCACAATCTTCATTCCTTCATACAGGTCGTTGGATATAAGCAGGTTGCCATCCAGGTCGGCCCAATCAACGATGGGCGACAGTTGAGCGGCTGCACTCGTTCCGCAGCTGGTCTCGGTCATGCATCCCATGAGTGTTTTCATGTTGAGGCTTCGGGCGGTTTCCAGTATCTTGTGTGCCTCACGCATCCCGGTGCACTTCATCAGCTTGCAGTTGATGCCGGAATAGACCCCCTGCAGTTTTTTCAGGTCACCAACCCGTTGCATCGCTTCATCCGCCAGGATGGGCAGCGGACTGTGCTGGGTCAGCCAGGCCGTATCTTCCAGGTTGTGCTTGTCGAAGGGTTGTTCGATGAAAACAATCCCCTGTTCCTTCAACCAGTGCACCTTGTCGAGCGCTTCCTGTCGCTCTTTCCATCCCTGGTTGACATCCACACAGAGTGGAATCTGGGTCACCGAACGAACGCTGTTGATCATTTCTTCGTCGTTTCCACCTCCGATCTTGACCTTCAGAATTTTGAAGGCAGAGGCCTCCTTCGTCTTGGCCACTACCTCCGGACCCTTGTCGATGCCAATGGTGAAGGTGGAGAGGGGTGTATTTTCCTTCGAATAACCCCAAATGCGGTGCCAGGGTTGGTTGAGCAATTTTCCTACCAGATCGTGCAGGGCAATGTCGACCGAGGCCTTGGCTGCACAGTTGCCCGGCATAATCTGGTCGACATAATCGAGGATCTCTTCCATCCGGAAAGGATCCCTGAATTGATCCAGTTTCAAGGCGGAGAGAAATTTCTGGGCTGTTTCATGGGACTCTCCAAGGTAGGGGGGCATCGATCCTTCCCCATAACCGATCACCCCTTCCCACTCAAGTTGGGTCAACACCACGGCAGTCGTTTTCCTCGAATTGGAGGCAATGGTGAAGGTGTGGCGCAACTGCAGGTCGTATGGTTTCCATGTGAGCTTTAGTCCCTTGCCCGATGCGCGATAGGCCGGCATTTTCCCGGGTTCGCAATCGAAGGAGGTCAGCAGGGCGCCACCGGCCATCAGGGCCGAGGCTCCCAGAAAAGATCTTCTGTTTGTTTCCATCTCGTATGGCTAAGAATGATGTGACATTTTGATTTTCAATTAATACCAGGGATGATCTTTCACCCGAACAATACCGGGGTTCCCTTCTTGACCCAGAATGGTTCTGCCTCCGAGCCAGTTGGCTGCCCGGATGGCGGAATAGCCCTTCTTCGCCGGATCAAAATTGTCGATCCTGACATAACCGGATGAATTGATGTAGGCGCCTTCACCCAGGTACAAACCCACATGGGTCGCCCTGGCAGAATGGGTTGCATCGGCTTTCCTGCCAAAAAAGACCAGGTCACCGGGTTTGAGTTTCTGGTATCCTTCCGAGGGATCGGTGAAGCGTCCGTGTCTGAACTGCAGCGAGGCATCTCTTGCCAGGATGATGCCGTTCAGGAAATAGACGGTCTTGACGAATCCACTGCAATCCACCCCTTTGCTGGAGGTACCACCCCAGAGATAAGGACGCCCTTTGAGTGAAAGCGCGACCTGTTCAAGGGATTGTGGCAATTGGAAAGCAGTTGTTTTCCAGCTGTCAAAATCGAGTACCTCATGCGTAGGCAGGCTGACGATCCTTCCATCGGGCAGTTGGGCGGTGGTGGTTCCTCCTTTTTCGGAGACCCATTGCATCAGGTCACCTGCCACCAGGTCGGTGGCGGCTGTCTGGCTTTCCGGATCCATGGCCGTCCCGGCAAGGGGAAGATAGATGACCCGTTTCGAAGTTCTCCAGGCCGCGGCGGCCGCACTGTCCTGCAGGACGATGGCATCGTCATCGACCCAACCGATGTAGCGGTCGGGCGTTTGGATCATCAACCAGCTGCCGGAGTGTTTCAGTACTTTAACGGGCGTTCCGAGCAGCGATTGTGAAACCATCTCCGAGGAGTGACCTGGACCGGACCGCATGTTGCAAACGCTGACGGTGACCAATCCCATGGTTTTCTCTCCTTTGCCCTGCTCAGGCAGCAGGCGGATGCTGTCGAGTGTTTTGATGCCTGCTTGTTGCAGATGGTCCAGCAGTGAGGCCTTGGCCTTGTCGCTTGTCGTCTCTCCTTTGGCTACCAAGGTACCCTCCTGTGGATAGAAGTGGACCTGGTAGAGCTCTTCGCGTGTGTCGGGTGCATGCTGGACAGCCGTCTGCTTTGAAATCTCTTCGGCCTTCTTCGTTTCCGTGTTCTGCTGGACGCAGGAAAAGAGAAGGGCAGCTAAGGTGATGGGTAAAAATATCTTTTTCATGTGGTGATGTTTTGTGGTTGGATTTCCAGGGAACGTTGGGAGAGGCAGCCGAATAGGCCCTGCGATCCCCGGAAGGGGAAAAAGAACCTGGCATTCGGTAGTCTGATGCCCTGTGGTAAAATTAACATTTCTCAGCGGACCTCCTTTTTTGGCATGTTTTGGTAAATCGATTTCAGTATTTCTGTTCTTACGTTCATTTCGCCGATTTTGTTGTTGTCGCGGGTTGGATAAACCCTGTTCGACAGGAAGATGTAGACCAAACCGCAGGCAGGATCGATCCAGACGAAGGTGCCTGTGTACCCGGAATGGCCAAAGCTTTCGGGCGAAACAGCACGAATCGGATAGGCCTCTTTCTCACCCATCGCGTCGTTGTTGAGCAGGGGTTTGTCGAAACCCAAACCCCGACGGTTGCCGGTCTTTGGGAACTGTGGTCTGGTGAACTCGCGGAGGGTCGACTCCTTCAGGTATTGGTGACCTCCATAGGTGCCCATTCGCCGGTACATCTCGTAGATCTTGGCCAGGTCGTTGGCACTGCCGAAGAGTCCGGCATTGCCTGAAAGTCCGCCCAACACGGCCGATGACTCATCGTGGACGGTTCCCAGAAGCTGCTGTTGCCGATAGTAATGGTCCTTTTCCGTGGGGATGATCTCCTCCTCGCTGAACCGCTCCAAGGGTAGAAAGGTGACGCGATCGGCACCAAGGGGTTTGTAGAAAGATTCATCCAGCAGTTCGCGGAATTTTCTTCCGGAGATGGCTTCGGTGATGGCGGGTGTCATGACAAAGGGAAGGTCGCTGTAGACGTATTTGCCACGGGTCTTGAGGTGCGATTTCCGGATGGTCTTGTAAACCGTCTGCGGGAAATCGTTTCTCAGCCATAATCCTTTGGCTGCCTGGAGTCCGAAATTGGGCTCCTGCTGAAACCTGTACCATTTTGTGCTCAACACCCCCTTCTCCATCGATTTCTTCCAGAAAGGGAGGAAGGGGGGCAATCCCGATTGGTGGGAGAGCAGTTCCCGGATGGTCACATCCTTAAGTTCTGTCTTGTTGAAAAGCCGGTTTTTCCAATAGGGGAAATAATCCGAGACAAAGGCGTCGGGTTGGATTTTCCCTTCATCAAACAGCTTCATCCAGACCGGAGTGCCGGCCGTAATTTTGGTCATCGATGCGAGGTCGTACAGGTCGTCCCTGCTCTCGGCTACCTTCCGGTCGAAGGTGTGAAAACCGTAGGCTTTGTGGAAGATGACCTTTCCATCCTTGGCGACCAGCACGTTGCAGCCGGGGAAAGCCTTTGCCGCAAGAGCCTCCTGGACAATCGAATCGATTTGACCGTTCAGCGCATCTGAGGAGATGCCCGATTCTTCGGGCAGTGTGTATTTTAGGCGGATCGCCGGGATGGTCGTCAGTCCATCACCCCAATGGTAGTGACCGGGGAGGGATACCGGCAGTTTACCTGTGGCGGAGATGCCACCAAAGATCAATTGGGCAGCAAGTTGCTGATTGAGTGAGTCGTTTTGATAAGCCAGGATCAATCCGGTGGGCAACTTGGGGCTCTTCCATTCCATGAGACTGTAAGGACTTCCGAAAACCACCATGACTGCCTCCTTTTTGGCTGCGAGGAAGTTGAAGAGGGAGTCCAGCCCGGCATTCATTCCGTAGGGTCGTTCGGGTTTGCCCGATTGTTTGTATCCTGCCTGCATCGATCTGCGCCCCTTGTTTTCGTAAAGGGCATGCAAACCGGCGATGACCAGGTCGTATGACATCAGTTTTTTCTCGACGACCCGTCTTTCCTGATCGCTGAAATGGTCGGGCAACTGATATGGGTCGATCCGGCAATAGTTGCCCAGCATTTTTTGGAATGGGGTCATCGTCTCGCTGCCCACCGAGAGGGAGGCGATGCGGATTTTATCCAGGTTTCTGACCGGAAGCAAGGAATCCCTGTTCTCCAATACCGTCAGGGCTTTTTCGGTGATCTTCCGTTTGATCAGTTCCGTATTTGGCTTGTTCAGTTCCCGCAACAGGTTCTCTTCCTGTATTTTGACAGGGTGATCAAGTCCGCACCAGTATTTTGCCGCCAGTACTTTTCTGCATTTTCTCTCCAGGTCGGCAACCGGGAGCTCCTTTTTTTGAACGGCAAGGAGGATCTCCTGATAGGCCAGCACGGGATCGGCCGGAAATTCTACCACGTCGTTTCCGGCTTTGAGGGCAGCCACTTCCAGCTTTCCTGGAGGCAGGAACCCCATGGCTCCCTCCATGTTGGTGGCATCGGTAATGACCAGTCCTTTGTAATGCCAATTGCCGAAAAGGATCTCACCGACGATTTTCGGTGAGAGGCTGGATGGTTCTCCAGGGGTCGCGTCGAGTGCCGGGAGGTTCAGATGGCCGGTCATGATGCAGCCAATGCCGGCGTTGGCCAGTTCGCGGAAGGGAACCATCTCGAGGGTATCCAGTCGCTCTCTGGTAAACGGGAGTGTTGGCAGCGCCAAATGCGAGTCGGTTCGGGTGTCACCGTGGCCTGGGAAGTGTTTGGCGGTAGCCAGGATGCCATTTTGCTGTAACCCGGCAGCCATGACGACAGAATAGCGGGTAACTGCTTTGGCCGATTCCCCAAAGGAACGCATGCCGATCACCGGATTCAGCGGTTCCGTGTTGATGTCGCAGCAAGGGCCGAGTGACAGGTTGACCCCGATGCGCCTCATCTGCCGGGCCATCTCCGACGCGGCTTGCCTGACGAGGGAGGTGTCTCCTGCAGCGCCCATCGCCATGTTGTAAGGCATGGAGAGCACGGAGGAGAGTCGCATGCCAATGCCCCATTCGGCATCCATGGCCACGATGGGTTGAATTTTGGAGAGGGAACGGTAGAGGTTGGTCAGTCGAGTCTGCGTGACGGGATCTCCCTCAAAAAAGATGATCCCTCCGAACCCATAATCCCGGACCAGTTGCGCATCCCGCAACTGTTTCTGTAAGTTGTTGCCTGCGGTGACATCGATCCAGATCAGTTGTGCGACCCGTTGTTCGGTGGTCATTGATTGATAAACGGAGTCTACCCACGGATGGTGCGACAGTTTTTCCAGATCGACTTGGCTCATTCCAGGCAGGCCGATGCATACAAACAGGAGCAGGATCAGGAATTTTCTCATATCAAAGGGTAAATGGGAATCAGTTTTTAACCTTTTTGCCAAATTCGGGTTTTACATTCAGGAAGAGGACCGGAATGACACCGGGAATCATGCAGAGCATTACCCAGACGAAGAAATATTTGTATCCGATGATCTCCTGCAGCCAGCCGGAGAACATCCCGGGAATCATCATGCTGAGGGCCATGAAGCCTGTTGCGATGGCAAAATGGGCTGTTTTGTTCTCCCCTTCCGAGATGTAAATCATGTAGAGCATGTAGGCGGTGAAGCCAAATCCATAACTGAATTGTTCGATGGCGGCGCACAGGCTGATGATGAAGTAGCTGGTGGGCTGGGCATAGGCCAGATAGACATAGGCCAGATGCGGGAGGTTGATGGCCAATACCATCCACCACAGCCAATAGCGAAATCCTTTGCGCGAAGCAGCCAATCCGCCGAGGATGCCTCCCAGTGTCAGGGCAAGGATGCCGATGGTTCCGTAGATGAGGCCGACTTCACCGGTGGTCAGTCCCAATCCTCCCAGTTGTCTGGAATCCAGCATGAAAGGTGAGGCCATCTTGATGAGCTGTGCCTCGCCGAAGCGGTAAAAGAGGAGGAAAGAGAGGATCACCCAGATCTCCTTCCGTCTGAAGAAGGAGGTGAACGACTTGAAAAAGGCTGCCATCATTTTGTCGTCGCTCTTCAGGACTTTCTGATCGGAAGCCGGGAAGGGAAGGATCAGCTTGTGGTAGAAGGAGAAGAGGACAAAGAGGGCTGCCAGCAGGAAGAAGGTGAGACTCCAGGCCAGATGGATGTTCCCGGAGATACCGCTGAAGGAGGCCTCCGAGGCGGTCTGAAGCTTGGGATCGACCTGGAAGAGGAGGTAGGCAGGCATCTGCCAGTTGGTGCTGTTGAAAGCCAGCCGTTCTCCTTCCAGTAGTTTCAGGCTGTTGTCACCATCCTTGAATTTGATATTCAGAATCATCTCCTTGCCCTCCTCCGGCTTGGAATTGAGCCGAACGGCAACAGCGGTGACGTTGCCCGTCAGCTGTTCACCGGAAAGGGGGGTCTCCTCTTTGGTGAAATGTCTTTGCAGAAATCGTTTCAACGGATCGGATACCAGGTCGCTCCACAGGGAACGCTCTTCAGGCGTACCGGTAGCATGGGCTGCACCCGTACGTCCGGTGAATCCGTATTGAAGGTTGTGGTTGATCACCACTTTTCGCAGGGAATCCATCTGCCGGACGGGAATGTTTTGGGTGGAGACCCCTGCATGGGATGGAAAGGCAACGAAGCAGGTGGCATTGGCCGATGTAGCCGGAATGGCATTGCTTTCAGGGAGATTCAGTTGGAGGGTCTGCGATGGGTTGGCTGCTACCTTCACCTCGAGAGGAGGCAATCCGGTGGCCGTCTCAAAGTACCCGGCCAGAATGATCAGCAAGCCTTGGCCGGTGATCATCGCGATGCGGTAAAAAGTGCTTCGGATGCCGACAAAATAGGCTTGCTGGTGTTCGTTGAGACCAAGCATGTAAAAGCCGTCGGCCGAGATGTCATGGGTTGCCGAGCTGAAGGCCAGCAACCAGAGAAAGATGAGGGTGACCTTGAAAAACCCGGGCAAGGGAATGGCCAGCGCAACGCCGCCCAGTCCAGCCCCGATGATCAGCTGCATGATGACGATCCACCAACGTTTGGTTCTGAATAGATCGACCACCGGACTCCAGAGCGGCTTGATGACCCAGGGTAGATAGAGCCAACTGGTGTAGAGGGCAATGTCGGTATTGGAGATGCCCAATCGTTTGAACATGATGACAGCCACCGTCATGGCCACCACATAGGGAATGCCTTCTGCAAAATAGAGGGTTGGGATCCATGCCCAGGGATTGCGGTATTCTTTTTTCACAAGACGATGATTTGGTTTATTATTTGGCTATTCTCAAATTTATTACTCCTCCCCGGACTACCCGGCCTCAGGGTGTTGTGCCCCTCGGATGGTCTTTTGTTGTTTGGGTTTCCCGTCAACGGACCGTCAACCCGTCAGCTAAAGATACAGAGAAAAGCAGTTAGTATCTTTTCTCCAGAACGGCTCCGACAAAATAATGACGAAGGATCGCATCGAAGGGATAGCCCTTATCTCCCATCACGGCAGCACCGATCTGGCACAGGCCCACTCCATGGCCCCATCCGGCTCCGGTGAGCAGGAAGGATGCCGGAATTGGGCCGTCCCCCATTTTGTCCACCACAAAGGCCGAGCTATAGAGATGCGAATGGGAGAGTATCTTTCGAATCTGCAACTCCTTGCCGATGATTTTGGTCAGCTTGGAACCCACCACTTTCAGCCGCAGGATGCGGCCCGATTCTCCCCGCTCCACGGGAATCAGATCCAGGATCTCCCCGAAATCAAATCCGCTCTTGGTTCGGATGAGAGAGGCAATTTCTGCTTGGGTGTAACTTATTTTCCATCGGTAGAAATCGGTCGTCTCCTGGTCGTAGTCATTCAGCACCTGCGACAATACCCGCTTGTCGGTGGTGTTGCAGAATGCCGGAGGGGAAGACCGGATGAAACGGTCGGCCTCCTGCTCATCGGTCAAGGATCCGGGTCGCTCACCGCTTGCCACATCGTGCACAGGCTGCAAGTAGGGGTGGACGACGGGTTCCCAGGCATTTTCAAAGGTCTCGCTGATGCCGCCGCAACTCTTCGAGAAACGGGCATCACACACTTCGCCATCGTAGGTAAGGAGGAGTCCCGAAGTCTCACGGATTGCCTGTTCCACAAGCGGACTGGTCTGCCGGGTGATGCCCTGATAGCGCTGGCAATGGTCATCGGCACAAACATCGAAATGGTGGTGATCTTCCCGGTCGTACCAGCGGATGTAGGACCCTTCGGTCTCAAAAATGGTTTGGTATGCATCTGCCGACTGGCCCAGCCGGCTGCCCTTGATGACCTGGGCGATCAGCCAGGAGCGGGAGATCACCGCATGGGCCTTCAACAATTCCATGCTGCTGGTCGCACTCATTTCGGAAGAGATGACGCTGATGAGGTAATCTTCGAGTGGCAGGATGTTGATGGCCTGCACTTTGCCCTCTTCTGCCCTCAATTGCAGAGCCCCTCTGAAGCGCTGCGATTCTTTGCGCTCCCAGTGAAATTCGACCCCGATGGTCACATCATGCAGGTGAAAGGAAGAGACACTTGGATCTACTGGCTCGAATAGAATGGTATCTTTCCCGGTCTCCTTGCCATTGATCAGGATATGGCCTTCACGGATGGTGGCATTCATCATCTCCTGGTCAGGCAAACCGGCGGGTTGGGATTGGAAGGTACCATCCAGCGAAAAGTAGACGACCGCTTCCGCCATGATTCCGACTTTAATATGGGGTTGTTCCATTGCTTCTATTTTTTGGCACCATCATTTCTGATGGCTTGTTTCAAATGTTCCATTTTATCTTCTTCCAGTCCGATCTGATCGAAAATGTCGAGAATATCGGCTGACGTAATCTTTTCGAAGTCCTCCCTGCGCGGTGTGATGAATACACCTCCCAGATCCACCGAAGCCGGACTGATGAGCAGTTGTGCTTCTCCTTCGGCAAAATAGTAGGAAGGTCTGTGGAGTTTTCTGGGAAAGAGGTGAAGGATCCACTTGCCGGCCGACCAGGAGCAGAGCAGGTTGATCATCGGTTCTGCTTTTTCGGGCTGCATACTTCCCAGTGTCTCCAAGATGCGTTTCATGAAGCAGACACCGCTCTCAGCATCCGATGTCTCCAGAGAGATCATCTTCCGGAGGTAGGTGTCAAAAGCCCAGATTTTTGTCGTGGCCGATTCCATCAACAGGGCCCCATCCTCCCATTTTAATCTTTCGAACGCTGTATCCACCGGCATAAATCCTTTTTCACCAGCTTGAAAATGGAGATGATCGGGGGCCGAGGCACCGCATTCCGGTCCGTTGTAAAAGAGGGTATAACCTTCCATCTCCCTGGCGAGGGAAAGGAGGGTGGCTAGGTTGGCCAGAATCCTTTGATCCGTATGCCGGAGGCTTGTAATGGTAAAATGGTGGCGGAAGATGGGATAGGGGTTGACCAAAATCAGAAACTCCCCTCCGGTTTCGAGTTCCAGCTGCTCTGGAGGCCTGTTTTCCCGGCAAAGGAAACATTTTCGGGCTGCGATCGAACCAGCATCCACCTTCGCAGCAGAAGAACGGATCCGTTCCGGATTGAATTGGACCTTGAGCGTCCATCCCCCGATGGAAAAGCTTTTCTCCTCCACCTTTGCCAAGCCACGGTAATTGCTGGCAGACAGTGGCCAACTCTGGTTTTGTTGCTCCAAAAAATGAGCAAACCGGTCTTCGATTTCCATTCCTCTCTGCTTGTCTGTTTCGTTCATTTCCACTTTTTTGCCGGTTGCCCGGATCGCCGGATCAGCCTTCGCATGCATCCGATGAATTGTCAGGCTTGCTTGCTTTTGTTTAGCTGTTTTCTTGCCAGAAATTCGATGGTCCGGATGCGGTCTTTGTAGAGGTTGTGGTTGTTCATCACCTCTATGCTCAGTGAGGCATCGGAGTTGTCGTCCCACCTCCTGCACAGATAGATCGGGTTGTAAATTCTGCCAATTTGGTATGCTCTGGAAATGGCCAATCCCACCGCATAATCTTCGCCATAGCTCACATTGGGGACCCGGATCTCCCGTAGCAAGGGTGTAAAGAAGGCCCGTGGAGCACCCAGTCCGTTGATCCGTAAGGCGTTGTTGCGACCATTTTCGGGAGTCCATTCCCTGTGGTCGATGACGCCGGGAGGAATCTCTTCGAGGGCAAAATTGACCATGCGGTAGGATCCCACCACCATGGCGCATTTTTCGGCATAGAAGGTCTGGACCACTTGTTGAAGGGTGGTCTCATCCAGATAAAGGTCGTCACTGTCGAGCTGAACCGCAAATTTTCCACAGGCGGGATGGTCGACCGCCGCATTCCAGCAGCCTCCGATTCCCAGGTCGGTCCGGCCCGGAATCAGATGAATCAATCGGGGATCCTGAGCGGCATAGGCCGAGATGATCTCCGTCGTTCCATCGGTCGAATGGTTGTCGGCAATGATCAGGTTGAAAGGAAAATCCGTTTTTTGGGAAAGGACCGATCGGATGGCGTCCTCAATGGTCTTGACCCGGTTGCGGACGGGGATGATGACGGAGGCTTCGACTGGGAATTTGGTTGCGCCGAAATCGACAGCCTTGAAGCTTGGCTCCAGGTAGGCTCCTGCCTTCTTGAGGAAATGGGTACAAACCTCCTCCATCTCAACCTGGACCATCCTGTTTTTCGGATCGACATAATCGAAGATCTTTTCACCGGAAAGACGGAGGTCTGATTCCTGTTCTGTATAGAGATATTCTGGAATCCGAAAGAAGGTTGATCGGAGAGAACTGTTGAGGCGCAAAGCATACAATCCGGCATGCCGGGTTTCCGGATCAGCTTCCAGAAGGGCTTCCCGGAGCACAGACGTCCTGTAGAGCAACAACGACCCGAAGTTGAAATCATCGCGGAGGCTTCCTTCCTGGTAATCGATTACGGGATTGGGAGTCAGGGTGCCTCCCCTGACAGCATAATAGTTTGAGTAGACCAAGCCGGCTCCGGTATCACGGGCGACCCCAACGAATCGCTCCAGCGCCGACTGTCCCAATTTCAGCGGACTCTGACGCAGGTATATCAGCGTAAAGTCAGCGTCACTGGATTGTGCGATGGCAGCAAGTGTTTTGCCACTGGTCAGCGGTCCGGACGGAAGCCAGTCGGTCCCTTCCACCGGGAATTGTGCGGTATCTGAACCGGTAATATAAATTTTCTTGACCAGTTCGGAGGAGCGCAATTCCTTCACGGTTGCACGGATATCTTTTTCTGCCCCGAAGGGGATGTAACAACAGATTTTCATTTGGATATCAATATTAAACGATCATGTTTCTCTCTTGGGTTATCATGGATTCGGGGATCCTTCACTTCAACAATTCAAGCAACTGTTTCATCAATCTCTCCCTTTCTTCATTTGTTGCAATGGTCTCAATCGGCGTGCAGAGGGAGACAACCTTGTACCTGCCCTCATAGAAGGTACCGGCACTCTTGTTGTCACCTGCATAACGGAAGAGAACGGAGGCATTCTTGCCTGCTGGTTCAATGGCATCGGGTGCTTCGACTTTGTAAAGGGTAGGATGCCATGTGTGGATGTAATGGTAGTCTTGGCTGGTCGATTGACGCCAGTTGTTGACGGTGTAGATCTCACCAGATTTGGAGGCATGGCTTGACCGCAAGGTGTAATGGAGCACCTTGGCGGCAAATTTGGCTGCCAGCGTGTCGCCGCATAGGGCGAGGTCGCTGCCGATGTAGGCACCGGATATCAACAGCCGGGTGCCCTCTTTCTCTGAGAGATCGGTCAGTTTTTTCTGCATCGCCGGGGTAAACAGGGTGAAATCCTTGCCGGGGATACCGATGAGGCGTGTAGTGGTCTTCTCCTCCCCGAAGATCAGATCGTACAGGCAATAGTGGTCGTTGGCGGAAGGCAGTTCTTCGAATGACTCATCACTCATGGATACGAACCCTTTCCCGTTTTTCAACAGGGCGGCGCCATGGACCACCGCATAATCGAACAGGTTGCCTGGAATGATGCGGCTTTCCATGTCAGCATCACTTGCGCCGAAACCCGGTGCATCATCATCCAGCCACTCGGATTTCCGGTTGAAGTCGTATTGGTTTCCGATGAAGGCGAGGTTTTGTTGGTAGGCCACCCCCTCATCTTCTTCCATCTTGAAACCGGCCTCTTTGCCGTTGTCAAAAGCTGCCGGGGCACAAATCCTGTCGAAGCCATTGACTATCAAGGCCGGATCCGATCCGTCCACGGGAAGGGCACAGGCCAGTATCTCGGAAGGAAAACTCTCGCCCCCGGCATTCAGTGCGGTCACCTTGAAGCTGTAGATCACCCCGGGTTCCAGGTCGGTGAGTGTCATCACAGGCTTCTCGGCGGGATGGCCGTTGTCGAATCCGCCATTCCCCTTCCGGATGTAGACCCGGTAGGCGGTTGGTTCGGCGGTTGGTTCGAGCGGATCGCTTACAGGCTTCCAACTCAGTCTGAGTGATTTCCCGTCGAGCGACATGGCAAAATGGTCGACCGGCAACGGCTCCACGATGGCCGGGAATCCGTTCTGCCCGGCAACAAATTTCAGGATCCCTTTGTAGAATGCCCTGCATACATCAAACTTGAAGCGGGGATCCTGCGCGAGGTACATATCGGCAAAGTTTTGGTGCGAGAGCAATTCTGAAAGAAGGGCCGGGACTTTTGGCCGTGCAGCCTCGAAGTATCGTTTGTTCCACATGCCCCGACGGGTCCAGTCGGCTTTGTAGCGGGCCCTCAGGTCTTGCACCACCTGGGTCTGCACCAGGTCGGCCAGATCCCGGCTGGCCCATTTGGACTGACCGTTCGGGAAAGTATCACGGTCAAAGGTGGTGTCATAGATCACCAGCGATCCGATGATGGAGCTATCTGGAGTGGTGCCTGCATCCGTGTGGAAGGCCATGGAGAGGTCGACCGGAATGCCCATCCCCTTGGCATGGGGAGCCTTGGTCGGACCGTTGGGATCACCCATCAGAAAATTGACATATTCCCCACGACCCATGTAGTCGTCTTTGTAATCTTCCTTGCCATTTTCCCTGTTGGCATAAAGTGCGGCATCCGATCCCCTGTTGGCATAGTCTATTTTGGTTTTGTTGAGGCTGTAGACCAGTGAATCCGGAAATCCTGCGTATTGAAGGAAATACCGTGCGGCTTCCTGATAGCGCGGACGCTGACTGGCAAAACTCCGCCAGATGACTGAGTCGGTTTTGAATCCTTCCTGTTCCCTTATGCTGTAAAGTTTCTTCAGCTGTTCATCGTTTCCCCTCACGATGTTTCCCATTCCCCCTCCAAAACGGACCGCATCCGCGGATAGCCACTTTCCAGATTGGGACGAACCATTGGACAAGACAACGGATCCGGTTTCCGGGTGCTGACCTGACTGAAAATGGAAAGTGCCCAGATAGATCCAGGTCCCTCCACCTTTGGTCTGATCGACGGAAAAAGAGGTCTGACCCCCAGCATGAAAAACGGTATACCGTGCATCACTGCAGTTGTCCTCACTTTGATGGTAGGAGACATAGACGGCATAGTCACCCTCTGCAGGGAAAGAAGGGAGGTATTTTACCGAGGCGTCGGCAACCGGTTTGACGGAGATCTTCCGGCTATGGCCCATGCCAAAGGGGTTTTCACCGTCAAACAGGAAAGGGAACCGGTATCCAAAACCTGCGTCGGGGGCCGTTTGCCATGCTGCCCCTTGTTCCAAACATTGGGAGCCGGCAGATGAACCATCGGCATCCACAATCACCTCGTGCGACTGGATATCTCGCTCTCTGGGCATCCAGACTGTAGCGCCTGCATTTTCCAGCATGGGTGTGAGGTAGGGGACTACGAAGCTCATCGTCCAGAGATCTTCCACCGTCAGGAAGACACGGGCCCGCTGCCACTCCCACCGGTCGAGGGTATTCTCATAATACCAGCCGTGGCTTTGCCAAAGGGTGATGTGTCGGTTTTCCAGACCATTTTTGAAATGTAGATCCTTGGAGAGGTTCGCAACAAAAGGTTTAGTGGCAGGCAATGGGTGAATGAGCCTTTTCTGATCGATCGGTAGGGAGGCCTCCCGCAGGACATTGGGAATCAACTGATGAATCTCCTTTCCCATGGAAAAAATGGAGAGATCAAATTTGCGGAAGGGTCTGCCCAAAGCCTTGCGGTAGTCCGTATAATACTTCTCTACGGATGCCGTACGGAAAGGGATCTCAGCAAAGGCTGCGTTCATCTCCAGACTCAGCTTGTGCCTGGCGAAATCGATCTTGAGGGTATCCGCCCGAAATCCAAATCGTTTGCTCTCCGGTATGGCATGGATGAATCCTTTGGTAGCTTCTTTGGCCTTCCGGTACCTGCGCTCCGTCTTGTTGGCCCAAAGGGAGTGGGACAGCAGGATCAGTGCCAAAGTGATCCCTAGCTTGGCAGGCAAGCCGGATTGAAATGACCGATGGGTTTTATGGCGAAATGTTTCCATTCGATTCAGACTTTGATGAAAATTTTCTTTTTGTACATCACGTACCCGATGAGCCAGAAAAGGGTGACATGCGCAAGGGCATAGAGCAGCGATCCGTTTAATTCACCTGCCAGGGGAAGGCAGACATCTTTGTAGAGCCAGGAAGCCAGCGAGAGGCTGGTTCCAGAGGCGTCTGTTACATGGATCAGCCTGCCGATGGTTTTGGCCCAGAGACCGGAAAAGGCAAATAAAAAGAGGGGATTTACACCAAAGACCACGAAGAAGGTGGTCCATCCGGTAAATCCTTTGATGTCGATAATCCAGATGAGCAGGGCAAGGGTCAGCAGAGCCCAGCCGGCGGTATAGAGCACATAGGAGCTAGTCCAGAGCGGTTTCGCAATCGGGAAGACCACACCCCACAGCAAGCCGGTGAGCAACGCAGCCAATCCGAAAAGGACCAGTTTTCCTGGAATTTTGATTTTTTCAGTGGTGGAGATGAGTTGACCCGTCAGGAAACCAGCCAGTGCTGTAACGATGGCCGGTAGGGTACTGAACAATCCTTCCGGATCAAAGGGGATGCCAAAACCTTTGTAAAGGTGGGATTCTCCCAGGATCATGCTGTCGAACGCAATCGTCGGATTTCCCTGAAGCGAGTAGGGATCCGGTCCGCCGGTCCAGTTCAGAAGTCCCCAGTAGAGGAGAAGGATGGCGGAACCGATCCACGGAAGTAATTTTCTTGGAGCCGCCAGTACGATCAATGAGGCCACGCCATAAACGATGGCGATCCGCTGCAGAACACCCAGAATCCTTAGTTTATGGAAATCGACTGCCCATTGCGGAAAGGAGTTGAGGAAGAGTCCGATGGCAAAGATGAGCAGTGTGCGCTTGATCACCTTGAGGACCGAAGCCTTGTTGAGGGTGTTTCCGTACTTGCTAAAGGAGAAGAACATGGAGACCCCTACCACGAACAGGAAAAAGGGAAAGACAAGATCGGTCGGGGTGCATCCCTGCCAGGCAGCGTGCTCAAGCGGGGCGTAAATGTGCGACCAACTGCCGGGATTGTTGACCAGAATCATCATGGCAACGGTCATGCCACGAAGGACGTCGAGGGCCAAATACCTGCCTTTGTTCATGGGTGTTGTCATGCTATTGTTTTTTAAGACGGATGGCGGCGCTCTCCGTGTGTGTCGGACTCAGTGCAGAGACGAAGTAGCTATATCTGCCGGGTTTGTATCCCTTCCCGGCTTTCAGCAGCAACTTCTGTCCGGAAGTGACATACAAGATGTTGGAGGGATTGTCTATCTTCTTACGCTGCAGCCATTTGAACCGGTAGACCACATAGAGGGTGGCGTTTTCGCTCCCTTCCCAGGAAAGTACGATGTCGTGCCCCTCTTTTTTTGCCAGGGCATTCGATGGCTCACCGGGTGCTACCGGAAGAATGTGGGGGTTTTCAGGCGTGAGTGCCGGGTATTTGAAGTGCCCATTCAGGAGTAATTCCTTCACCCCAAGCGGATTCTTCCGAAGAAATTTGGCACTGTACAACATGCTTCCGCGGATCGCCGGGATGGTCCTGTTCAAGGTGATCTGGCGATCAATCTCAGCGGCAGATCGCCAGGAGGGATCCTTGGACTGTTCATCGAGTAGGTAAAGTGCCTGTCCGATGTAGACGGGGCATCCATAGCTGTGGTCGGCCCACCATTTGGCCAGGATGGCATAATCGGCCACCTCTTTGCCGATGTACCAATAAAGTTGGGGAGTCACGTAATCGATCCATTTTTCCTTTTGCCATTTGAGGATATCGGCGTAAAGGTCATCGTAGTTGGTGGCCCCGGCTCGCGTAGCAGATCCTTCCGGATCATCCTTCTTGTTGCGCCAGACACCAAAGGGAGAGATGCCAAATTCCACACTGGGACGGATCGCACGGATACTGTCGTGCAACTGTTTGATGATCAGGTCTACATTGTTTCTTCGCCAGGCCTCTTTTTCCGTGGCACCAAATCCTTGGGGGAACTGACGGAAACTGTTATCATCCGGAAATTCGAGACCGGCAATTTTGTATGGGTAGAAATAGTCGTCGAAATGGATGGCATCGATGTCGTATCGCCTGACGAGGTCACTGACCACCCGGGCTACGTGGTTGCGGACTGCCGGGAGACCCGGATCAAAATATCGTTTTTTGCCATAGGTAAGCATCCATTCGGGATGTGTGTTGGCAACATGGTTCGGCGCCGGAACGGTCTTGTCGGTGTTCTGAATGGCGCGGTAGGGGTTGAGCCAGACATGAATGTCCAGTCCGCGCTTCCTGCATTCTCCGATGGCAAATGTGAGCGGATCATAGAAGGGGTCCGGCGCTTTGCCCTGCTTTCCGGTGAGCCATTCCGACCAGGGTTCCAGATCGGAGTAGTAAAGAGCATCGGCATCCGGCCTTACCTGAAAGACCACGGTGTTGAGATGATAGGCCATGACCGAGTCAAGCAGGGATACCATTTCGGCTTTTTGCTCTTCCGTAGATAGTCTGGCAGAGGAGGGCCAGTCGATGTTTTCAACGGTGGCAATCCAGGCCGCACGCATCTCTCTTTTGGGATATTCTTTGGCTGAGAGCGTAGGGTAAATGCCGGAATAGCAAAAGAGAATGAGTGGGAGAACGAGATATTTTCTAATTTGCAAACTGTTGATATTCTTCATTATAAATTATTTTATCTAAATTATCAGCTCATCTAAATTTTCTGAGAAGCCTGTGTCGCTATTTTTTCGCCTGACCGTCGTCGCCTGTCAGATAGGTCACCTCCATGTCCCAGTTCCAGGTGTCGAAATAGAGGTTGCCGCCTTTCCATTCAACCTCTCCTCGTTGGAAATCATAGGGCTCGCTGCGAAGAAATTTCTTTTCAGGGAAGAGGGGTTGTGCAAAATCATCGTTAACAATCAGCCGGTAGGCGTCGATGCCGGTCATATAAAAATAGCGGATGGCCGGATCATCCGAAGGAAGCCTTCCGAACGACTGATCCAGCGGGACCCACCCCACCCCTTCATAATACACTTCACACCAATCGTGAAGATTGACCTCTCCCGGATGAAGCATCCATCCACTTTGCCAGTGGACCGGTATGCCTGCTGCCCGGGCGAGCGACATAAACAACAAGGTCTGCATGCCGCAGTCGCCATGCCTGCGCTCCAGCACAAATCCGGGAATATCAGGCATGATGCTGTACTCCAGGGCGCTGGCCCAGGTGATGTGTTGGTCAATGTATTCGTAAATCTTCCTCACTTTGACCAGGGGATTGGTTTCTCCTCCCACGATGCTGTCGGAGAGTGATCTGATTTTTGCTGAAAACACAAGGTGCGGGGGTCTTTCCCCGGTATGCTCAAGGTACAGGGGATCCCGGGTCCGGTAAGGTTGAACCATCTGCGGGGAGAGGTGGTAGGATTGTGCACAGGCAACGAGGGTAAATTCCTCGGAAAACAGCAGCGGTTGATGGGCCACGGCCTTCTTTTCCAGGTAGATCGACCTTTGAAGGGTGTTTTCCGGGGAGAGCAGGTGTCTTTCCGGATTGGTAGCGATCAGTCGGACCGTCCGTTGCCGCTCATGATTTTCGCGGGGGAACGGCATCCAACATCTGACGACCTCGCCTGCTGGAACGACATCCGGCTTGACCCGAATGGTGTATTTCAGTTTCATCGCTACGCCCTGGACGGCTTTCCCGACGGAATCGGTTTTGGTGACCACCTTCGATGCATGACCAATCCTGAAGGCGATGGATGGAGAGGGGCCAGGTGTGGGATGCCAGTCTTTTTGCTGTTTGATCAGAGACGAATCCAGCAGGAAGAGGTTCCCGACGGCATGCGAGAAATAGTATCTTTTGCCATCGATCGTAGCCCCATCCAGTTTGCCTGATTGTTCAAGCTTATCGAGCATGGCCAGGTCCAGTTCTACACCCCGTCTGTGCATGCGTGCGATCAGGGTATCGGCAGACTGGTTGAAATCCCGGCGTATCCGGTGACAAATTTCCAGGATGGAATCGGCTTTGTTGAAGGTTGCCTGGTTCGGATGGGCGCTGTTCTTGACTTGGGTAGCTTCCCGGGCCGCCAGGGTGAGTTCCCCTTTTCCGAGGAGGGCCAGGGCTTCCTTCAGCGGTTCCCATCGCTGACTGCAGGAAGCGACGGTCAGGGCCAGCATGATGAGCAATCTGATGGAGTGATTCATCCTTTAAATATAATCATTTGGTCTGAGAAAGCCCATCGGGCGCTGTTTGGCCCTTCAGGGCTGTGTCAACTCTTTCGAAACGGTATCCTTTCTTCTGAAGCACTCGGATGATCTGGTCCAAGTGGTTGTAGAGCTTGTCTTTCCGTTCCGGAACAGTCCCGGGGTGGATCAGCAGGAATGATCCATTGAGTCCTTGGGGTTGCTTGCGCTCAAATTGGAGCAGGTCGTCCATGAGTTGTGCGGAGGAGCGGTAACCGGGCTGCTCGGGCGATAAGTAATCGGCGTTGGTACGGGTTCCCGGTGTAAAATTGATCAGGGTAAGTCCCATTTCTCTGCACCAACCGGCCACTTCCCGGTTGTACCATTCATAGGGAGGAAGGAAAATATTGGCCTTGATCGGGGAAATGCCTGCCTGCAACAAGGCGGCCCGATTGCCTTGCATGTCTGCGGCGAACTGTTCCCGGGTCACAAGGAGGGCATCCCTTTGCTTCCAATCGGCATAAAGCAGGTGTTTGTCGGAATGGGGTCCGATGTAATGCCCATCCTTTTGTACGGCACGAATGAAGTCGGCATTGCGCTGCTCTCTCAGAAAATCGCCAGTAAAAAAGAAGGATGCCTTGATCCCATATTTTCTGAGGGTTTGCAAGATGGACTCTCCACCTTCGATCCTGTCATGGGCCGAAAAGAGGAGGGAGATGGTTTTGTCTTCCGGATGGGTTCGGATGATGGCGCCTTCGCTTTCTCTCACCTGCCGACTGTCGATTGTCCCTTGGGATTCGAGGGAGGAGAGCAAGTAACTCAGGCTGGCTGTGCCATCCATGGTGGGTTCATTGGTCGAATAGTCACCGCTGTCATCATGGTAGACAGCCTGTCCATGCTGAAAGTCGGCATAAGAATCCTTGTGTCGGAGGGTAATGCCGAGCAGTGAACTGTAGATGCTGTTGTAAACCGGGCCATCCACCAGTCCTCCCCAGGTAGGTTGATGGAGGTGGTCGGAAATGGCTGAATGGGGATCTTCCGGGTAATCCCCGTTGGCAGGTAGTCCGCAGATCATGGAAGTACCCCACGGGTTGCATCCAAACAACCAATCGGTAAGGGAAGCTTCCATTTCGGCAAATTGGGTATCCCCGCTAATGGTACGGTAAAGCCGGGCTTGCGTGGCTGCGGCAACCACCAGGTTGTTGGAACACCAGATAAAGGGAACGCCAATCTGGAAAGGATCGTTGCCGGCATATTTGCGCAGCGCCGTCAGTCCCTGTTTCATGAAACGGATGAATTTGCCTGAGGTAAGGGTGTCTTCCTTTTGGGCCAGCAGGGCATGGCCCAGGTTGACGAACGGATAATATTGATAGTGTCTGGCCCGGTGCAACTCCATCCAGGGTGTTACCTGTTCCAGCTCTCCCCACTTGGCGGCACTCTTCAGCAGGGCGGTAGAGGCGTTCGTTTCGGCGAGGGTAGCCGCTGCCAGTTCCAGATCATCGACATAGTTCTCCTCTTCATAAAAATAGGGTGAGACCACGCAAGCGGTCTGACAGACCCCCGGGTCGGACAGTGCAAAATCCCATGCTTCCGATGCCTTCTTGCCAAACTTCGCGGCCAATTCGGGATCCCACTTTTGGTAGACCTCGGCTGCCAGGGCAAAACTC